>JALVNE010000235.1 GCA_027026755.1 Sedimenticola sp.
GGGGAGGGGGGGAGCATTTTCCCCCCTCTCCCTAGCCCTCTCCCCCGAGGGGGAGAGAGAATTTTCATGATCTGGGGTGTGGGGCTATCCCCTCATGAAAGTTAATATGGAAATGCAGGTCGGGCTTCAGCCCGACAAGGGCGGCCACTATGGCGTAATGCCGGACTGAAGTCCGACCTGCAAATATCAGGGGCGCGGCCAGAAGACACATGAAGGAAGCGGGAAACCGCGTTTTCCGCTTCCGTGGTTGAAAAAGTCCATGGAAGGACTTTTTCAACATCCTGTTAATATCAATCTTGGGGACAGATGAAAAAGGCAAGGGAAGAACGGGCAAGGCAGGCCAGGGGAGAGAGGGAAAAGCGTCCCTCCCTGCGCCGCCAGGTATTGATCCGGGTGTTGGGCACTTTCCTCCTCGCCCTGGTGATGGTGCTGGCCGTCACCTATCATCGCGCCCAGGTCGAGATCGAAGAAGTCTTCGACGCCGAACTCGCCCAGACGGCCAAGCTCATTGGCAAACTCATTCTTGCCAATCTTGACAGCAGGGGTGATGCGGGCGTGGTGATGGACCAGGCCTTGCTGAAAAGGAATCTGCACAAATACGAAAAGAACATCAGTTATCAGGTTTGGCTGAAGGATGAACTGGTGCTGCGTTCCGCTTCCGCGCCAACCAGGCCCCTGGCGACCGGCAGGGGTTACCAGAATGTCCGTATTGATGGAGAAGAGTGGCGGGTGCTGGGGGTGTATCCGGTAGGCACGAATTACCGTATCTACACTGCCGAGAACAATGTGGCGCGGGATGAGCTGGCCCAGGAATACACGGTCGAGTCTTGGGGCATACTGCTTTGGGCTGTTCCCTTGTTCGCCCTGGTCATCTTTTTCACCGTGGACCGGGGATTGCGTCCCTTGCAGCGTCTGTCCGGGGAGGTGCGCCAGCGTGACATCGACAAGCTGGAGCCCCTGGACAACAGGGATGTGCCAAGCGAGCTGCTGCCGCTGGTCGATGCCCTGAATGAAATGCTTTCCCGCCTCGACGAGGCCATACAGAGAGAGAAGCAGTTTACCTCGGACGCTTCCCATGAACTGCGCACGCCCCTGGCGGCCATACGTTTGCACACACAGCTGGCTCTGAAGGCTGGAGACATGGATGGCATCAGAGCGTCACTGGAAAAGGTGATGTCCTCCGTGGACCGCAGCACTCATCTCGTGGAGCAACTGCTGATGCTGGCACGCCTTTCCCCGGGCAATGCGGCCTTTCCTGCTGCGGAAGTGGATTTGAGCCGCCTGTGCGACAACGTAAATGAAGAAGTCGCCGTCCTGGCCAGGGAAAAAGCTGTCGTGCTGGAACGCCTGCACCATGGCGAAGCCCATCGGACGCTTCTGGTGAACGAACAGTTGTTGTTCACCATCCTGCGCAATCTGCTGGACAATGCCATCCGCTACAGCCCGGACAATGGGCGGGTCAGCTGTGAAGTCACCCAGACGTCCGCGGAAACCGTTATCAGCATCACCGATGAAGGGCCCGGCATTCCCCCGAACCAGCTGGAATCAGTGACCCAGCGTTTCGTGCGCCTGGCCGGGCAGGAGGTGCAGGGCTGCGGGCTGGGGCTGGCCATCGTCAGTCAGGCGGCAAGATGTATCGGTGCTGAGGTGGTGCTGGAGAACCGGGGTGATGCCCGGTCCGGCCTGGTGGCCAGGGTGATTCTCAGGGGAAGCTAGCAGGCTGTTGAAAAATACTGTTTTTCGACAGCCTGTGTGTGGCACAAGGATGTCCCGCACGGGCACTTCGAAAAATTCGAGGTGCCCTCAGGTCCGTGTCCCGATGGTTTCCATTTGCCCGGCGCTGAAGGTCTGCTCCACCAGGGGAAAGAGTTCACGTTCCTCCATACGGGTGTGATCCCGCAGCAGCACGCCGAATTGTTCTAGGATGGCGCAGCTGGTGTCTCCGTCGCTCATGCGCCTGGCCATGTCGCGCATGCGCTCGTGTTCTTCGGTCAGCTGCAGGCCAAGTTCATGGATCTTGCCGTCCATGCCTGCCGTGATATCGAAGATGGTGATTTCCTCATTGTGGAAATGCCTGTCCCACTCTTGGTCGAAGCTGGAAACGATTTCCTCGCACAGAGCCTGGCAGTGCTCCGGCACGGCTCTGGCGGCGGTGTCGATGCATTTTTTGGCCAGCCGCAGGGACTGGTGGTGTTCCCGGGACAGGTTGGTCAAAGCCTGGTGTCTTTTCATTGCTCTTCTATCTTCAACAGTTCCATGCGCACCTTCCCCTTGGCGTTTTCCTGAATCAGCAGCAGGGGGATGCCACCCTGCCGGGAGGCCAGCCACAGGAAACGTGACACGCCTGGCTTGTCGCTGGTGATGGATATTTCCCGGGCCAGAAACCGGCCAGCCGGTGTCGATATGTATTTTTGCAATTTCCTTTTCAGGGTGATGCGTTCACTGCCTTCCAGGGATACCCGGGGAAACTGCGCTTCACGCTGGCTGCCGTCGAGCAGAGCCATGGCGCGCAGCAGATAGCTCAGCCTGTCCTGGGTGCCTTCTTCCAGGCGGAATTTCTGTGATTGCGAATCGCCCCTGACGGTCAGTTGTTTCTTGCTCCAGTCGAAGAAGAATTCCGTCATCAGGGTTTCCGAGCCGCTGCGCACGGCGTAGTAATAGCTGTCAGGCTCGGGACGGCTATTGTCGAAATGGCCGTGGCTGGTTTCCAGCACCTCATGCTTGCGGTCCCGCTCCGCCAGAGGCCCCACGGGCTGGGTGAAAGCCTCGAAACTGTAGCCGTTGTCGTCCAGCTTCAGGCTGAAGTGGGTCTCGCCCTTCTTTTCGCCGTTGAAACTCAGTTCATAGACGGCGCTGAAGGGCTCCAGGGCCAGTGTTGCCCGGGACAGGAACAGCAGCAGGCAGAGGCGAAGCAGTATGGACATCAGCTGTGCACCGATTCGAGGTCGAGAGGCTGGTCCAGTACCTCGTGGTCGAAAAGCACCTGGCCAGCTTCATTCAGGCCAAGCCGCCCCTGGGCAAACCAACGCACCGCCAGGGGATAGATGATGTGTTCTTTTTCCAGTACGCGCGCCGCCAGGGTTTTCGCGTCATCACCCGGCAGTACGGGCACCCGCGCCTGGAGGATGACAGGGCCGCCGTCCAGTTCCTCGGTGACGAAATGAATGCTGGCGCCATGTTCCGTCTCTCCGGCATCCAGTGCCCGCTGATGGGTGTTCAGGCCCTGGAATTTTGGCAGCAGGGAAGGGTGGATGTTCAACATGCGGCCGTGATAATGGCGTACGAAGTCCGGGGTGAGGATACGCATGAAGCCCGCCAGCAGGACCAGGCCGGGCTGGTATTTGTCGATGAGGGCCGCCAGGGCCTGGTCGAAGGCTTCGCGGCTGTCGAACTCCCGGTGGTTCAGCACGGCGGTGGGAATGCCGGCCTGTTTTGCCCGCTGCAGGCCGTAGGCTTCTGGCTGGTTGCTTATCACCGCGCGGATGTCCACGGGCAGGCCGTCCTGCGCCGCGTCGATGATGGCCTGCAGATTGGTGCCGCCACCGGATATGAGGATGACAACCGGCAGCTTAGACATAGTTCACGCAGGGCTGATCGGCGTCACTGTTTTCTATGGTGCCGATTTCGTACAGGGTTTCGCCTGCGCTCTGCAGCAGCCGGCTGGCCCGCCCGGCGTCTTCAGGGCTGACGCAGACCACCATGCCGATGCCGCAGTTGAAGGTGCGCAGCATCTCGTCCTCGGCAATCCGTCCCTGCTCCTGCAGCCAGGTGAAGACCGCCGGACGCGGCCATCGGTCGGTATGGATATGTGCTACCGTGCCCCGGGGAAGCACCCGGGGAAGGTTTTCCGTGAGTCCGCCGCCGGTGATGTGGGCAAAGGCATGGACATCCACCTCCTTCAGCAGGGCCAGCAGGGATTTGACGTAGATTCTTGTGGGCGCCAGCAGGGCCTCGCCCAGGGGGCGGCCATCCAGGTCAGCCTGCAGGTCGGCGCTGCAGGTTTCGATGACCTTGCGTATCAGTGAATAGCCGTTGGAGTGGGGGCCGGAGGAGGCCAGCCCCAGCAGCACATCGCCCTGGCGTACCTTGTCGCCGGTGAGAATGGCCGATTTCTCCACGATGCCCACGCTGAAGCCGGCCAGGTCGTAGTCGTCGCCCTGGTACATGCCGGGCATCTCGGCGGTTTCTCCGCCGGTGAGGGCGCAGCCCGCCAGCTCGCAGCCCCTGGCAATGCCGGAGACGATATCCGTGGCCCGATCCACCAGCAGTTTGCCGGTGGCGAAATAGTCGAGGAAGAACAGGGGCTCGGCGCCTGCCACCACGATATCGTTGACGCACATGGCCACCAGGTCGATGCCGATGCTGTCGTGCCGGTTCAGCATCATGGCCAGCTTCAGCTTGGTGCCCACGCCGTCGGTGCCGGACACCAGCACGGGTTCCCGGTAATCGCTCACAGGCAGCTCGAACAGGGCGCCAAAGCCGCCCAGACCGGCGAGCACACCGGGGCGGAAGGTCTTTTTTACCAGGGGCTTGATGTTCTCCACCAGGGCGTTGCCCGCGTCGATGTCCACGCCAGCCTGACGGTAACTGAGTCCTTCTGAAGATGAGTCTTGGGAGGACAAGATCGGCTCCTGTAAGGCAGATGAATTCAGACGCCTATTGTAACAAGGATTGTGCCGGGAAACCTTGTTCATGCGCTTGGCCGCAAAGCGCCATTGCAAGTAGAATGACCCGATGAATACGAGAATTCTGTCCTGTTTATTGTTGTTTGCTTTCCTTCTGCCCTCTGTGGGTGTGCATGCGGCAGGGAACCTGTACGCGGTGGAGGTGCCGGTTGCCGATGGTTCGCCCGATGCCCGCAAGGCGGCCATCCAGGAGGCTTTTGAACTGGTGCTGGTGAAGGCATCCGGCCACCGGGAACTCAAAGGCCGCGCTGGTATGAATAAGCTTCTCGAGAATGCCGGGGATCATGTACAGCAGTTCCGCTACCGTACCCGGCCTGCCGAAGACGGCGCCGGGGAACAGCGCTGGCTCTGGGTGGCCTTCGAAAAAGGCACGGTGGAGAAGGCTCTGCGCAAGCTGGGGCTTTCCGCGTGGGAACAGGGGCGCCCGGAAGTGCTGGTCTGGCTGGCCAGGGAACAGCAGGGCAGACGCAGCTTGGCCGATCCGGAACGGGATGCCGCTCTGCTGCAGACCTTGCGGGAGGCCGCCTCCCGGCGCGGCCTGCCTCTTTTGTTGCCGCTCATGGATCTTCAGGATCAATCCTCCCTGCGCGTTTCCGCTGTCTGGACAGCGGACCGGCAGGCGCTGGAAAACGCCTCCTCCCGTTATGACGCCCAGGCGGTGCTGGCGGGGCGCTTGCGGCAGAATGCTGGCCGCTGGGTCGGGAAGTGGACGCTGTTCCTGGCAGATTCTGAAAAGCATTTCGACAGCAGTGGCGCCGATGAAGCCGGCGCTGCCTCTGCAGGGTTGGATAAGGTCATGGACTGGTTGGCCTCGCGCTATGTCCCCGCCGTGGACACCGAGCTGGCCGGTCTGGTCAGGGTACGTTTTCTCAATGTGAAGACCCTGAAGGATTATTCTTCCATCATGACGTTGCTGGAGTCCCTGGATGCCCTTACGGGCATTGCCGTTCAGGCGGCCACCGGGGATCAGCTGCTGGTCCAGGCCCATGTTCGCGGTGGCGCGGATATTCTGGCCCAGCGCCTGTCCCTGGAAGTGGATTTGACGCCGGTGGCCAGTATTCCGGATGAAGGTGAGGAAGCGCGACATCCGGAACTGACCTACAGACTGAGATAGGGAACCCATGGGTCTGCGCGCCAGGGACATCCCCAATATCATCAGCATCGCCCGGGTGATACTGGTATTCCCGGTGATCTGGCTGCTGCTGCACCAGGATTACCGCAGCGCCATGGCCCTGTTCTTCGTTGCCGGTGTCTCGGATGCCCTGGACGGCTTTCTGGCCCGCCAGTTTCACTGGCAGAGCCGTTTGGGCGGTATCCTGGATCCGTTGGCGGACAAATTCCTGCTGGTTTCCGTGTACTTTTGCCTGGGGTGGCTGGGTGAGCTGCCCGTATGGCTGGTGGTTCTGGTGATCCTGCGTGACGTGATCATCGTCGGCGGCGCTCTGGCCTGGCATTTTCGCGTGGAGAAACTCGATGCCAGCCCCAGCCTGGTCAGCAAGGCCAATACCGCCCTGCAGATCACCCTGGTGCTCCTGGTCGTCTATGATCTGGGGTTCACCCCGCTGGCCGAAGGCCTGCTCAGGGCCATGATATGGGCCGTGACCTTCACCACCCTGTGGAGCGGGGTGGATTATGTGGTGAGTTGGGGGCGCAAGGCTGGCCGCCAGATCAGGAGATGAAACGCCCGACCCGGTATCCCGGGACGGGCATTCGTTTCATCAGCCGATATCCATGGGTTTGAGCCTCCAGATGTCCCTGTTGTAGTCCTCCATGGTGCGGTCGGTGGAGAAAAAACCGCTGCTGGCCGTATTGAGGATACTTTTTCGTATCCAGCCGGCCTGGTCCTTGTAGGCACGGGCAGCCCGTTCCTGGGCATCCACATAAGCGCGGAAATCGGCCACCGTCATCCAGGGGTCAGCCGGGTCTTTCATGGCCGCGATGAGAGGGTCGAATATACCTGGTTCCTCGATATTGAAGTGGCCGCTCTCCAGCAGCTGGAAAACCGCGGCCAGGTCCGGGTCGGCGGCAATGATGCCTTGCGGATCGTAGTGTTTCTTCAATTCTTCCACTTCCTCCACGCGTAGACCGAACAGGAAGAAGTTTTCCTCGCCCACGGCGTCCAGGATCTCGATGTTGGCGCCATCATAGGTGCCTATGGTCAGGGCGCCGTTCATCATGAATTTCATGTTGCCCGTGCCCGAGGCTTCCTTGCCCGCCGTGGAGATCTGCTCGGAAAGGTCCGTAGCCGGGGCGATGACTTCCATGCTGGATACCCGGTAATTTGGCAGGAAGGCGACTTTCAGCCGGTCGCCCACGGCGGGATCGCTGTTGACGATGTCGGCCACGTTGTTGATGAGCTTGATGATGCGCTTGGCCATGAAATAGCCGGGGGCCGCCTTGCCGCCGATGAGGACGCAGCGGTTGGTCCAGTCTTCCGTATCGCCATGGCGGATGCGGTTGTACAGGTGAATGATATGCAGCACATTGAGCAGCTGCCGCTTGTACTCGTGGATGCGCTTGACCTGTACGTCGAACAGGGAATCCACAGAGAAGTCCACGCCGCATTCTTCCTTCACCAATGTGGCCAGCTCCTGCTTGTTGTTGCGTTTCGCTTCGGCCCATTGCTGGTGAAAATCCCGGTGTTGTTCATCGGCCCAGGGCTTGAGCTTCTCGATCTGGGCCAGGTCGGAAACCCATCCATCACCGATCTTGCTGCTGATGAGGGCGGTCATCCCGGGGTTGGCATGGGCGATCCAGCGTCGCGGCGTGACCCCGTTGGTCTTGTTGTTGAACTTTTCCGGCCACAGCTCGTAGAAGTCCCGGAACAAGCCCTGCTTGAGCAGATTGGAATGCAGCTCCGCCACGCCGTTCACCGAAAAACTGCCGACGATGGCCAGATAGGCCATGCGCACGGATTTGCCGTCGTTCTCGTCGATGATGGACATGCGCCGCCGCCGGTCGCTGTCGCCGGGCCAGCGTATGGCCACTTCCTTGAGGAAGCGGGCATTGATCTCATAGATGATTTCCAGCAGGCGTGGCAGCAGGCGTTCGAACAGATGCACCGACCAGCGCTCCAGGGCCTCAGGCAGCAGGGTATGGTTGGTGTAGGCCATGGTGTTGCGGGTGATTTCCCAGGCTGGCTCCCACTGCATTTTCTTTTCATCCATCAGCAGGCGCATAAGTTCGGCCACGGCAATGGCCGGGTGGGTGTCGTTGAGCTGAAACACGTTGTACTTGGCAAAATCGCTGAAATCATCGCCATGTTTGGCTTCCCACTGGCGCATGATGTCCTGCAGACTGGCAGAGGCAAGAAAATACTGCTGGCGCAGGCGCAGCTCCTTGCCGCTTTCATTGGCATCATTGGGATAGAGCACCATGGTGATGTGCTCGGCATCGTTCTTGGCCGCCACGGATTCGGGGTAACTGCCGGCGTTGAACTCGTCCAGGTTGAACTCGTCGGTGGCGGTGGCTTTCCACAGGCGCAAAGTGTTCACCACGCCGTTGTGATAGCCGGAGACGGGCACATCGAAGGGAATGGCCAGCACGTCCTCTGTGTCCACCCAACGCACGCGGGGTTCCCCGCGACGATTGAGGAAATGTTCCGTGCGTCCGCCGAAATGCACCGTCTGGGTATATTCCGCCCGCTCCAGTTCCCAGGGGTTGGCATTGCGCAGCCAGTGATCGGGCTCCTCGACCTGGTAGCCGTTTTCGATGCGCTGGCGGAACATGCCGTATTCATAGCGCAGTCCATAGCCCAGCACAGGCAGCTTCAGGGTGGCGCAACTGTCCAGGAAACAGGCGGCAAGACGGCCCAGACCGCCGTTGCCCAGGCCGGCATCAGGCTCTTCCGACTGGATTTCCTCCAGCTCCAGGCTGAAAGCCTGCATGGCCTCGGTGGCTTCCCCTTTGATATCCATGTTCAATAGGTGGTTGCCCAGGGCGCGGCCGATGAGAAATTCCAGGGACAGGTAATAGGCGCGGCGTTGGTCTGGCTTGCGATGCTGCAGCCAGGTGTTGCGCCAGTCCGTCATGATGCGGTCACGCACCGTCAGGGAAAGGGCTTCGTAGAAATACAGGGGATTGCAGCCCAGAAAACGTCCCAGGTGGTGGACCAGGTAACGCCGAAAGTCACGTTCCAGTGCCTCGGCATCATTGGGCAGCTTGTCGTTGTCCGGAATGATGCACAGCTCGTCGCAGTTGCTCATAATAATCGTTATGGTCGTAATGGCAGATGGCGGTAATTGTAACGGGAAATGCCGTGGCGGGTGGGGTTGGGTAAGGGGTCGCCCCAGGGGCCGGAGTCAAATTCCACGCAAGTTGCCACAGGGAACAGGATCAGACGGTTCTACGCCATCGAATTCTCCCGACATCTTTCCTATTTGACTCCAACCCCTTGCGATCACCCCTTGCGATCATGGACGAATGTAGGAATAACCCTGTTCCTGCAACTCCACGATGCGCAGCACACCGGCAGGAACGACCTTCACGCCTTCCAGCAGCTTGGGCTTCTTGCCGGTTTTCTTCTCGACTTTTTTCATGGTGTTGGCACAGGCACTGAAGCTGATGTCCTGCAGGGCCAGGCTCTTCACCCGGTTGGCCTGGGTGCTTTTTTGCGTCAGCAGACCCAGCCCCGGGCCATAGGCCACGATCTCGACCTGGACATTGTCCATGCCCAGCGCCTTTTGCAGGTTGACGGCATTGTTGAGGGCGATCTTCTGGGTGCGCGGGTCATCGGTACTGACCTGGATCACGACTTTGTGCGTCGCGCCCAGCTCGCTTGCAACGGCGAAGCCGGAACCGCAAAACAGCAGCATGATGGCCAGTAGCGTGGATGACAGTGATTTGAAGTTCATGTTTCTCTCCTTTGGGTTTCAGTATTGTTGTTGGGTGGCTCCTAGACCGGGGAAGCCATCTTTCCCGGTTTTCTATAGAAGACACCGGGGTACTTTAGGGAGTGGGTGGGCTCGGAGTCAAATCAGGGACATGCAGCCTATGGGCACCTCGAAAAATTCGAGGCGTCCGTGCGGGACAAGGATGTGCCACACATAGGCTGTCTAAAAACGGTGTTTCTCAACAACCTGAGATGATTTGACTCTCAGCCCTTTTGATTGTGGCCATCAAAGCCGGTGGCAACCCTGCACCGCACACAATGCGTCAAAAAAACGCTGCTTTTTCAGTCCCCTGCGGCCGGAACGTACTTCCGTTGAGTAGTCTTTATACCGATTCTTTACCGCTTTTTTACTGCTATGCAATAAGCCGGGCGTTGCTAATACTGTGATGCAGGTTGTATAGGCCCTGTCAAAAAAGCGAAACCTGTAGCAGAGATAGTATTTCAAGGTCGTTTTGGTGTTTGCTGTATTGATCCGAAACAGCATCTTTATTTGCACAACGCAAGCGGAGCGGTACGAAAATGGGTATCAATAAACAGTTTATCATTTCAGCCTTTGATTTGTCTCAACGCGACCTGGGTATGTTAGGGCGCGGATTGCGCTTGTCAGATGGCCGCTCCCGAAATTACAGCTTGAGCGACGGGGCACTGGAAGATGCAGACATCATTATCGCCGACGGCGCCAGTCTAGAGAAACTTTCTACAGTATATCCTTTAAGAGCCGACCAGGCGTTGGTCGTGGTGGGCGACAAAAATGCTATTGATGCGTTGAAAACGGAACATGAGTACTGCATTTCCAGGCCCCTGCTGGCGCCACGGGTGCTGGATATTCTGGATCGAGTAACGACGGAGAAACTGGGTTTTACACCGGAGTTGGTGGTCGGAGGTGTGTCAGATAACGAGGTCGATCTTTTGCATAATGAGGAAAATATACTCAGGGAACGTATGGGCAAAAAAACGGCGACTTCGCCGGACAATGACAAACTAAAACGCACCAAGGCAGCAAAGAAAGTATTGGTCGTGGACGACAGCCTGATCGTTCGTGAACAAATGAAATTGATCCTTGGTGAGCTGGGTACCGTGGTAACCACCTGCAGCAGTGGCGAGGAGGCGTTGGAGGAGGTCGAGCGTAACAAATACGATGTGATTTTCCTTGATGTGGTTATGCCCGGGCGTAGTGGCTTCGACACATGCAAGATGCTCAAACAGAAAGAGATCAATGGCGCAAAAGTCATCATGTTGACCAGTAAGAGTTCGCCGGTAAGCCGGGTCAGAGGACGTCTATCCGGCGCCAACACTTATATCACCAAACCCGCCACAGTGGATAAGTTGGCGCAATTTGTCTGAGGCTGTTTGAACTGTATCTCGGGCGTTGTGAAATCCACACTCTCGGCATTCACCTACGAAGTTAGATAGAGGTAACAATGTACGCAAATATGCAATTACAGGCAGCCGCTTCAGGCCCAACAAATCAATTTCCGTTGTTTGCACCAATGGAATCAGGTCATGGCCTGGGTGTGGGCGGCAGTGTGAGATCTGTTTTGATCGTCGATGATTCCTTGGTAGAACGTGAAAATCTCAAAAGCATTTTGAGCGCGTCATCCATCAGTGTCGCGGAAGCCGATAGTGGTGAATCCGCGCTTGCGACTGCAGAGAGGGTCAAGCCTGACCTGATTTTTCTTGACATCATGATGCCGGGCATGGACGGCTTCGCGGTGTGCAGGGATTTGCATGGCGACGAACAGACCAAAGCAATACCTGTAGTGATGGTCAGCAGCAAAGACAACCGTTCTGACAAGGTTTGGGCAGAACAGATGGGCGCTGTCGCTTACATTACCAAACCTTATAGCGCTGAAGACATCCTGGCCGTCATTAGGAAGGTTGGTTGAGCTGCCAGTGGGTCGGCCGGGACATTTCATGAATCCCTGCCGTTTATGCGAAATTCACTCTTCAATGCAGGTGTCCGGCGTTGGATTGCCGCTGGCAATGCCCCGGCACCGCAGTTGGGTCATGAACATTTTGGGGTATATCCAGGGAACAGGACAATGAGTATGTATCTTTCGCCAACTCAGGCACTGAGAACGCCATTTGTTTTACCGGACCTAGCCCCAACGTCGGCCAACAAGGAGCAGGCATGGAGACGACGGGTATTCAGGATTGGTCGCTTCGATCTGGTATTGAAGACAGAGCCACTCATGGAATTGCTAAGGGATCCCAAAATTTATCCCCTGCCTTTTGCCCCAGCTCAATGCGTGGGTTTGATCAACCGCCGCGGGGGCTTGATACCGGTATTCGACTGGCAAGCCGAGTTCCTCGTTCCAGAAAATGAACGTAGCCAAGCGAATGTTCTGGTGTTGGGGGAGGGGCCGGAAGCTCTGGCGTTAGTTATAGGCGAAGTTCTTCATCAGATTTCCATCAGTGGCGAAATCGATTTCTCAACGGATGGCGCCCAGGATCTGCCCGCGCCAATCTCCGGATCCATAGAAGGCATTATCCAGCACCAGGGCAAGCTGTATTTTCGAGTGGATCATGAAAAGCTGATAAGTCACTTTACAACGAATTAAACATTAAAAGGTAATACAAAATGAAACCAAGTCATGTATTCGTGGCCTTTCTCACAGCGGTATTGTTACCGACGGTGACTGTGGCGGCCGATCCGGGGGTGGAGCCTGGATTGGTGCGCGTTGCCGGTGTGCTGGACCTTGAGGGACGCTCCCGTGGGTTGGGCCAGGGTATGAAGAAAGGCATCGAAGCCGCACTGAAAGGTAAGGTCATACACGGCCGAAGGATAAAGTATATCACCGCAAACGATTCCTACACGCCAGCCAAGACCATCGTCGCAACCGAGGCCCTGATCAAGGAACAGCGGCCCTTTCTGTTTATGGGCAATGTAGGCACCCCAACAGCCAAGGTTTCCTTGCCCATACTGGCCGAAAACAATATTCCTGCTGTAGGTTTCTTCACCGGTGCTGGCCTTCTGCGTCCCGGTAAAGGCCCTATTCTCAACTATCGCGCCAGTTATGTGCAGGAAACGGCGGCCGTTATCGATCGCGCGCTGGAAAATGGCGTCCCGGCCAAAGCGATCTGTGCCTATGTACAGAATGATGCCTATGGCATGGCCGGGGTAACCGGCATCCTGCGTGCTCTGCGAGGCCGGCGCGGGGCATCCCGGGCGGTAGCGGCCCTGGAGCAGTTGTTGGCCATGAAGGGCGATAACCCGCCTCGCAATGGAGTTGGCCCGGTCGGCGTCTATCAGCGCAATACCTTCACTGCTCGCCCGGGATACGAGTCCTTGCGGGCCTGGGAGCAAAAACAGAATACCCGTTGCCAGGTCGTGGTGACGGTTGGCGCCTATCAGTCGATCGCCAAGTTTGCCGGTTATTCCCGTTATAAGGGACGTGACTGGATAATAAGTGCAGTGTCCTTTACCGGAGCTGAAAACTTCGCCAATGCATTGCGTGCCAACAAAGCGACGGACAATATATTGATGACCCAGGTGGTGCCTCCCCTGGACTCCAACCTGCCCATCGTGGAACAAGCCCGCGCATCCCTGGGCGACGATTTTGGCTACGTGACTTTGGAGGGGTATATCGTCGGTCGAATGTTTTTGCAGATATTGGAACAGGCCGGCGTGAATCCTACTCGCGCCAGTTTCATGAGAGCGGCGCTGGGGCATGAATTTGAATTGGGAGGCCTGAAACTTGACTTTACCGATGACAATCAGGCTTCAGATCTGGTGGTGCTGACACATTTGAGCAAGGACGGCTGGCAGCCCTTGAAAGAAGGGCAGTGGATCGAGTAAGCGGGGCGGAAATACAAAGTCATTCGTAACCTGGAATATATATCCACAACAATACATGACACGGGTGTCCCGCCGGTTGTCAGATGAATTCATGAAATTGTTCGTTCAATGAAATTTCGGGGACAAACAACATTTAATTAACGGAGTGCAAGGCTCATGTTTAACAAACTGGGAATTGGTACAAGGTTGTTATTGCTAGTAACACTTCTGGTATCGGTGATATTGATTCTTTCATTGGTTGCTACCACAAACTTTAAACGCGCTGGAAACAACCAGCAGCAATTGAGCGAATTGGTGCATCGAGGGGCCAGGCTGCGCGCCGTCGAGGACGTGGTGGGCCAGAAGCTGCGGGACAGCTTGTACAATTTGAATGCAGGCGCGTTGACCTGGGCCGATGCCGGACGCGACCTCGAAAAACTGAAAGGGGATCTGGCGCGTCGTTGGGGCGCCTACCTGGATTCTCTGCCTGAAGCCGACAAAGCAAAAAAAGGCGAAGAAATGGCTGCCGCACTCAAGTTGGTGCAGGATACCATCGATGAAGGTTTGCGCTTGATAAAGAATGAAGATTATTCCTCGTTGGCGCTGTTCGTAGAAAACGATGTCACGCCATCATTGGCGCCGATGCTTCGCGGTCTGGCCAGGGATTCTGGGCAACTTTCGGAATCAGCGGAGCAATTGTTGTTGACCGCCCAGGAAGATATCGCTCGTTCCAACAATATCCTCTATGCTGTCATTGCCATTGGATTGTTCCTCAGTGTGCTGGTTGGATGGATCACCTACCGTTCTATCACAGTGCCTTTGGAGGTGGTGTCCAAAACCATCGAAGATATCGCCCAGGGAGATGACAGCGCCCGCACCAAACTTGATGGCAATGACGAGATAAATCGTCTGGGCAGGGCATTTGACCAGATGCTGGACGAAAAATCCGAATATCTGCAACAAAAGGAGAAGGAGGCAGAAGAACTGAACGATGCGGTGGTCAACCTCCTCAAAGGTGTATTTGCTCTCAGCCAGAAAGACCTGACGGTGAAAGTGCCAGTGTCTGAGGATGCTACCGGGCCAGTGGCAGACGCGATCAATATGATGGCGGATGAAACCGCCAAGGTATTGCTCAACGTTCAGGAAATCGCTCACGCGGTCGAAGACTCTGCGACTACCGTGGATGATCAGGCCAAAGCGGTTCGGGACAACTCGGAAGAACAGACCCGTTCTATCGCCAATACCATGAAGATTCTCGATGTCGCGTCAGAAAAGCTGCAGGCCATCGCCAAGGTCGCGCAACAGGTCAATAACCAGGCCAACGAAACCTCGAACGTCTCTGTTTCCGCATTGAATACAGTAAGTGATTCCGTAAACAGTCTGGATAAGGTAAGAGTGGCGATTCAGGAAGCCGGTAAACGTATCAAACGGCTTGGGGAACGTTCACAGGAAATCGGCACCATCGTTGACGTTATCAACAGTATCGCCGAGCGAACCACGGTATTGGCCCTCAACGCCAGCATGCAGGCAGCCTCTGCCGGCGAGGCCGGTCGGGGTTTTGCGGTGGTGGCCGACGAGGTACAGCGTCTGGCTGCCAACGCCCGCCAGTCCACCGACCAGATTGCAGGCCTGGTGAAAAACATTCAGGTGGAAACTTCCGACACGATTTCCACCATGGACACCGTTATCAGCCAGGTGGTCGATTCTTCGGACAAAGCGCAAAAGGCCGGTGAAAAAATGAGTCTCAACCAGTCACAGATCGAACAGCTGGTTAAATCCGTGGAAAGTATTGCGGATGCTTCTGTCGAGCAGGCAAAAATCGCGCGGGATCTGTTGAAGAGATCAGAGCTGATCAATAACAAGATCAACCAAACCAACGCGGCCATTGCCGATCAGATGAACCAGACGGGTAAACTGACCGAGTATGCAACGGAGTTGGTTTCTTCGGTCAGCGTATTCAAACTGCCGGCGGGCGGGGAATCCTGATCTGGAATGAGCTGATGGCATATTCCTTGGGACAAAAACTGGTACCGGAACTCAAGCGCTTGGTCGCCGCGCTGGCGGACCAAGATGGACAGGTCGATGAGGTTCTGGAGGATATTGCGGATCTGGCCGCAGAAGAAGGCCTGGAGCAATTGGCCGAGCTGGCCGACTATTTGCTGATCCTCAATGATCTGGGCGGGGAAGCGCAGGTCAGGGAAGATATCGCCGCCTGGTTGGATGTTCTTGCGACCATCGACGAAACGAATGCCAATGCGGTATCGCAGCAACTCTCGCTCTTGTATGCCAAATTGCGCGCAGACATCAAGCAGCTGGCCGACCTGGATATTGGAGAGGACTTGCTGGATCGTCTTTATTCCTTTCTGGCGCCGACTCAGCAGTCTGCGCCCGCCAGCGAGGCAAGGGAAAAACATGCTGCTGAACAGGGACTCGGACCACTTGATCATGAAACCACCGCCGGTATGGCTGCCATTGTCGAAGATGCAGTGCCAGATGTCGGGGGCAGTTGTTCCGCAGACGCGTCAGCCGTTGCTCCTGAACCTGAAGCGCGGTCATCGTCAGAGCTGGCGCCAGAAAAGACGGTTTCCCTGTTGCACACAAAAGAAGGGATCAATCCTCGCCTGGTAGATGCTTTCAATCAGGAAACCCTGCCCCAGATCGACAGTCTGGTGGAACGCTTGGCAAACCAGACGCCTGGCCAATGGCCTGAGCACGATGCGCTGGTGCGATTGCCTCATACGATAAAAGGTGCAGCAGCCGTTATTGGTCTGGGGCCTTTGGCCGCACTGGCTGAAGCGCTGGAAAATGCCCTGGACAATATGCCTGATACTGGCCCTTCACTTCAGCAACAGTCATTGTTGCGCAAGGCGGCACAACAGTTGGAGGCGTTGGCAAATGCCTGGAAGGAAAAAGTTCCGTTTTCCATCCAGGCGCTTCAAGCCGTGGTGCAGCAACTGAGAGAAGCATTTCAGGAGAATGCGACGGTTACGGAATCGCCACAATCTGCACAAGACCCGATGGAATCCATGTGGCTGGAACCAAAACCTGATCTTGATCCCAGACTGCGCGATTCTTTCTTCCTCGAAACGCCCGATCAAGTCATGGAGCTGGCCCAGTTGCTGCAATTGGCCAGCAGTCGCGATACAGAAGATATCGACATCAACGCGGCGATGCGTCTTGCGCATACTGTCAAAGGCAGTGCCAACCTGGCTGGGTTGATGATGTTGCAGGATTTGGCCCACTTGCTGGAAGACTTGTTGCAGGCGCTGGGCGAACACGGTGGCCTGGAGGAACACAAGGAACTGTTGAGTGAGGCAGGCGACCTTTTATCTCTCATCGGTGAAGCTTTGGAATCCCGATCACAACAGATTGAGGCGCCGGTAGCAGAGCTGGCCAGCAGACTGTGGAAAGCCGTGGATCAAGTCACTGTGGGGGGCGGTGACCGGCAAGACGATGCCGAGGATGTCGATCACGGTGCTGCGGAAAGCGTTGCTGATGATGCGTTCGCGCTGTTGGCCTGGGCTGAAGACGCCCCGGAAGCGCAGGTGGATGCATTCTTCGAACAGGCGCCTGATGAGATGAAAGAGTTGGCAGCAATACTGGCGGAAGGCGGATCTCTCGAGGCCGGGCAGATAAAAGCTTTCGTGGAATCGGCCTTACAGATCAAGCAATCCGCGGCCTCGATTGGCCTCGATGCTATTGCCAGGCTGTTTGCTGCAATGGTGTCTTTTGTCGCCCGTTTTTCTGCAGGTCCGCCTTCATCGGCGGATCGAGATCTGATCGCGAGAGCCTCGGCTGCGCTATTGAACCTCAGCGGCGCCCTGGCGGGAGAAAACGATCCTGATCCCGCCATCCAGGATCTAAGCATGGCCCTGGAGAAGGCCGCCCGGACACCATTGTCAACGCGGCCGGAAAAGCCTGCGGCCAGCAGCGTGGCCGGAGAACAGGTCATTCGTATTCCCTTGGCCAGCCTGAATCAGTTGCTCAGTCAGGTGGGCGAGTTGTCGTCCAACAATACCCTGATGCGCAACAGCCTGGAAAAAGTAACCCATCTGTTACAGTCTTTGTTGCAAAAAGGGGCTCATGCCCGTGAACTGTTGCAGGAACTCAGTTTGCTGGTGGAAACCGGCAACCTGGGAACCAGCCTGGCAGCGACGAGCATGTCGGAGATGGATCCCCTGGAGATGGATCAATACAATGCCTTGCACAGTCAGACATCCACTTTTGCCGAAGCCTTGACCGATACGCTGGTGTTGCAGCGCCAGGCCAACGTCGAACTGGAACATGCCAGAGGATTCGTGGGGGTTCAGGAACGGCTCAGTCGGGAGATCAGTGAGATCGTGCTGGCGGCCCGCATGGTTTCTGTTGGTTCACTGATACCGCGCATGGAGCGTATTGTCAGAGAGGCGGGCAGAGCGACCGGCAAGAAAGTTCGCTTGCGTGTACAGGGTGAGCATCTGTTGCTCGATACCAATGTATTGAACGTCATCCGTGATCCCCTGATGCATTTGTTGCGAAACGCGGTTGATCATGGCATCGAGCCTGCCGATGTGCGGCGAGCCAAAGGCAAGCCGGAAGAAGGCGATATCCAGCTCAATTTCATTCACAAGGGTGCACGTATTCTGATCCAGGTGATTGATGACGGCGCCGGGTTTTCATTTGCCGCTATCAGCGAAGCAGCCAAACGTCAGCATATCGACGTGAGCCGGCTCGATCAGCAGGAGCTGTTGCAATTGCTGACCCAGCCAGGTTTCACCACCCGCAAGAAGGTGAGCAGCCTGTCCGGTCGTGGTGTGGGTCTGGACGTGGTGCGCACGGCAGTCGAGACGGTCAAGGGCAGTCTGAGGCTGAGCCAAAGCGAAGCCGGTGGATCACAATTCGAAATGCTGGTTCCCATTACCCTGGTTTCCGTGCCTTCATTGTTCGTCGAGGTAAGCGGTCAGATCATGGTATTGCCAAGCGAAAATGTCGAGCAGATTCTGTATGCTGAACCGGAGCAGGTTCAAGCCCTGGGCAATGGTTGGAGTTATCTGCATGAGGGCCGGCCCTATGTATTGCGCAGTCTCGACAATATTCTGGGGCTGCGGGAAGACTCCGCAGCATCGTTTGCCGGGGGCGGCGTGGTCCTGTTGCTGCGAATCGGAGGCAGGGCGCGAGCGATCTATGTCGACTCGGTACTCGAGCGACGGGAAGTCATCGTACAGCCCCTGAGCAAATGGCTCGGTTCGGTCCAGGGCGTGATTGGCGCCTGCGTTCTGGCCGATGGCGGCGTAGGTGCCGTATTGGACCTGGATACCCTGTTGACGGGCAATGTTCACGGCTCATCGCCCGTATTCACGCCTGCCGACGGAGCACTTGAATCCCGTCAAAGTGCTCGTTCCAAAACCATCATGGTGGTCGATGACTCTCTGAGTGCCAGGGAGGCAGCAGCGATCGTACTGGAACGCGCGGGTTATGATGTGGTGACGGCCATCGATGGTTTCGATGCGATACGCAAAATGGAACAGGCAATTCCTGCGTTGGCCCTGGTTGATATGGAAATGCCGAACATGAACGGCATCGAATTGACGCGTCATATACGAACGACCGGGGAACTGAGTGACCTGCCGGTACTCATGCTAACGTCCCGTTCCTCATCCAAGCACAGGGAAATGGCGCTTGCAGCCGGCGTGGATGCTTATGTGACCAAGCCTTTTGATGAGGGGGAACTGTTGAAGATCATCGACAAGCATATTCGTGAGCGCAGTCAGCTGGCAACAGAGGTCTATTCATGAGTTCGCAAGCGGATCTTTCCCTGGCTTCCACGGACACCTGGCTGCGCCTGCTGGTTGATGGCGGGTCTTTCGTGGTGGCAAAAAATCAGGTTCATTCGCTGGATGAAGCAAACCAACTCGGCATCGATGCCCATCGGGGTGAGCTATTCATGCTCAATGAGGCAGGCTGGCCGGTGTTCGATATCGACCTGCAACTGGATCCGCAACCGGTAGTGAAAAGGCGTTTCCTGCTGTTCCTGAAAAATTTGGCGGTTCCAGTGGGTATTCTGGCCGATGAGGTGGATATCCTGATGGCCGAAGATGTAAAAGCACGGGTAAGCGTTCCCGGTGTGTTTGAAAATGTTCATTATCTGAAATCCATGTTGATCCTGCGGGATGAGTCCATCGTTGCCGAAGTCGATGCCATGATGCTGGGGCTGCATCTGTACAAATCCCTGCCGGAGGGTTTGATCGAAACAGACGCTGTAAAGGAAGAAAACCATGGATAATGCTGTCGAAGCCTGGTTGTTGAAAACTGGCGGCGCACTCGATCTGGCTGTGGGTTCGGAGGCTTTGGTGCAATTGATCGAGTCGCCATCCGTCTATCCTGTGCCGGGAGCGCCCCTGCATGTACGCTTCGTCATGTTGTGGCAGGAACAGATCGTGCCGGTTTTGGACCCACATGCCTGGCTGTTTGGCAGTGCACTTCGATCAGCAAAATATATAGCGCTGGTCGCTTATCAGACGGCGCCAATGACTCCACTGAAATATGGTGCAGTGTCTTTGGCAGAAATACCGGAATCCATTCGGGTTCAAGACAATATGGCCGCAGATTTGCAGTTCAGTTTGCCGGAAAACGTGCAAGCAGCCTGTCTGAGCGTATTCAAAGCAGCCGGGCAAAAGGTATTGGTGCCGGATCTGCAACGGATATTTGATGGATGGGGTCGGAGTCAAATTCCACCCGAGCTGCCACAGGGGACGGAATCAGACGCTTCCATGCCATCAAATCCTCCCGACATCCTCCCCATTTGACTCCGACCCCGCCCCACCAACTGCTTCAGGGGTCGGAGTCAAATTCGACCCGGGTTGCACAGGGGAGGGAATCAGACGCTTCCACGCCATCGAATCCTCCCAACATCCTCCCCATCTGACTCCGACCCCGCCCCACCAACTGCTCCAGGGGTCGGAGTCGAATTCCACCCGGGTTGCACAGGGGACGGAATCAGACGCTTCCATGCCATCGAATCCTCCCGACATCCTCTCCATTTGACTCCGACCCCTGATCCTGAGGTTACGCAATTTCTTCATACAAACGGATATATTCCGCCGCGCTATGGGTCCAGCCAAAATCCTGTAACATGGCCGTGCGTACGAGTCGGTGCCAGTACTTGGGATGACGGTACAGCTCCAGAGCGCGCTCCACGGTGGCCAACATGGCGGCGGCGCTGGGTTCGTGGAAGACGAAACCGGTGGCGGTGCCCTTGTCCAGGTTCTCCGGGGTGGCGTCTATGACCGTGTCCGCCAGCCCGCCCACATGGTGCACCAGAGGCGGGGTGCCGTAGCGCAGACTGTACATCTGGTTCAGGCCGCAGGGCTCGAAGCGCGAGGGCATGAGGAAGATGTCGGAACCTGCCTCGATGCGGTGGGCCAGTTCTTCGGAATAGCCCAGGGTGAGGAGCAACCGCTGGGGATAAAGGGCTGCCAGCTCGCGCAGGGCATTTTCGAAATGCGCTTCGCCGGAGCCGAGAATCACGAAACGGGCGTTGTGGTTGTCCAGGATATGGGGGATCACCTGCAGTATCAGATCCACGCCTTTCTGTTCCACCAAGCGACCGATGAAGCCCAGCAGGGGAGCGTCCAAATCCTTTTGTTTCACCGCCACGCCCAGCTGCTCCAGCAGTTTCTGCTTGTTGGCGCGCTTGCCGGCCAGGTAGCGGTGTTTCACCGAGTAATGCTCTGGCAGGTAGCTGTCAGTGGCGGGGTTCCAGATCTCCTGATCGATACCGTTGAGTATGCCGCTGAGCTTGTGGGCATGGGCGCGCAGGACGCCGTCGAAGCCGTAGCCGAAACCGGGGGTCTGAATTTCCTGGGCATAGGTGGGGCTGACCGTGGTGACGCGGTCGGCAAACACGATGCCGCCCTTGAGCATGGAGAAATTGCCGAAGAATTCCAGGGCGTCCGCGGACCACCATTCGGCGGGCAGATGCAGGCGGGTGAATTCTTCGTGGGAAAACACGCCGCTGTAGGACAGGTTGTGGATGGTGTACACGCTGGCCGGGGATTCTGGCGCCAGCTTGAGCAGGGCCGGCAGCAGGCCGGTCTGCCAGTCGTGGGCATGCACCACATCGGGTTTCCAGTCGAGGATTTCCCTGCTGGCGGCCAGCTGCGCCACGGCCCGGGAGAACACGGTGAAACGGTCGGCATTGTCATGCCAGTTGTACCCGTCGGGATGCAGATAGGGGCTGCCGGGGCGGTCGAACAGGTCCGGGGCATCCACCAGCAGCAGAGGCACGCCCAGATAATGATCCCGGGTTTCCAGGATGCGCACGTCATGAATACGGCTGGCCCCTTGCACGCGCAGCCAGCCAGCGATGCGCATGTCGTTGATCTGTTCCAGCACCAGGCGGTAGGCAGGCAGGATCACCCGCACCTCCTGGCCTTGCTGCTGCAGGGCCCGGGGCAGGGCGTGGATCACGTCTCCCAGGCCGCCGGTCTTGACCAGGGGATAGGCTTCGCTTGCGGCAAACAGAATCTTCATGGCTCGATGTCGATCAGTCGGGTTTGAGGAACAGGGCGCCCAGGGGCGGCAGGGTCAGCTCCAGAGAATGCTCGAATCCCATCCAGGGCACGGCCTCTGCGGCGATGCGCCCGGCATTGCCCATGTTGCTGCCGCCGTACCAGGCCGAGTCGCTGTTCAGACATTCGTGGTACTCGCCAGGGGCGGGCACGCCGATACGATACCCCAGGCGGGGTACGGGGGTGAAATTGAACACACAGAGCAGCACATCCGCCGGGTTGCCGTGGCTGCGGCGGATGAAGCTGAGGATGGACTGCTCGCTGTCGTGGCAGTCTATCCACTGGAAGCCGGCGGGGTCGAAGTCGGTTTCATGCAGGGCGGCTTCGCGGCGGTACAGCTGATTGAGGTCCGTCACCAGCTTGTGTATGCCCTGGTGATCGGGCATGTCCATCAGGGGCCAGTCCAAGGCTGTCTTGGCATCCCATTCCGTCCACTGGCCGAATTCGCCGCCCATGAACAGCAGTTTCTTGCCGGGATGGGCGTATTGGTAGGCATAGAGCAGGCGCAGATTGGCGAAACGCTGCCAAAGGTCGCCGGGCATCTTGTCCAGCATGCTCTTCTTCAGGTGCACTACTTCGTCGTGAGAGAAGGGCAGCACGAAGTTCTCGGTCCACAGGTAGAGCTGGCTGAAGGTGAGCTTGTCGTGGTGGTACTTGCGATAGATGGGATCGGTTTCCATATAGGACAGGGTGTCGTGCATCCAGCCCATGTTCCATTTCATGGAGAAGCCCAGGCCGCCCATGTAGGGCGGGCGCGACACCATGGGCCAGGCGGTGGATTCCTCGGCCACGGTGATCACACCGGGGAAGCTGGTATGCACCACCTCGTTCATCTCGCGCAGGAAGTCGATGGCTTCCAGATGCTCGCGGCCGCCGTAGCGGTTGGGGGCCCAGTCGCCGTCCTCCCGGGAATAGTCCAGATAGAGCATGGAGGCCACGGCGTCCACGCGCAGGCCGTCGATATGGAATTCCTCGATCCAGTACAGGGCGTTGGCCACCAGGAAGTTGCGCACCTCGTTGCGGCCGAAGTCGAAGATCAGGGTGCCCCAGTCGCGGTGTTCCCCCTTGCGCGGGTCGGCATGTTCATACAAAGGCTCGCCAGTGAAGCGGGCCAGGGCGAATTCGTCTTTAGGAAAATGGGCCGGCACCCAGTCCAGCAGCACGCCTATGCCATGCTGATGGCAGCTATCGATGAAGTGCCGCAGGTCGTCGGGGCTGCCGAAACGGGAGCTGGGGGCATAGTAGCCGGATACCTGGTAGCCCCAGGATTCATCCAGCGGGTGTTCCATGACCGGCAGCAGCTCGATGTGGGTGTAACCCAGGTCGCGCACCCAGGGCACCAGTTCGTCCGCCAGTTCCCGCCAGCTGTAGAAACTGCCGTCCTCATGCTGGCGCCAGGAGCCGGGATGGATTTCGTAGATGGAGACGGGCTTGCGCTGCCAGTCCCAGGCCTGGCGTTGCTCCAGCCAGTCGCCATCCTCCCAGGCGTATTCATCGGCGGGGGTGACCAGGGAGGTGGTGTCCGGGCGCAGGGCCATGCGCCGGGCGTAAGGGTCGGTCTTGGTGATGAGCTGGCCCTGCTGACTGAGGATTTCGAACTTGTAGGCGTCTCCGGGGTGCAGACCGGGGATGAACAGCTCCCAGACGCCGGAATGGCCCCGGTTGCGCATGGGGTGACGCAGACCG
Organism: Sedimenticola sp.; assembly: GCA_027026755.1. Lineage (GTDB taxonomy): Bacteria > Pseudomonadota > Gammaproteobacteria > Chromatiales > Chromatiaceae > Thiolapillus. The sequence goes on from JALVNE010000235.1 coordinate 23,590, forward strand.
TTCCAGCCGTTGAAATCACCGATGACGCTGACCCGCTGCACATGGGGCGCCCACACGGAGAACAGGCAGCCCGGGATGCCGTCGATGTCTTTCATCTGCGCGCCCAGGATGCGCCAGGCGTGGCGGTGCCGGCCTTCGTTGAACAGATGCAGATCCCAGTCCGGCAGTTGGGGCTCGAAGCTGTAGGGGGAGACAACCTCGTGCCAGCTGCCGTCATGCTTTTCCTGCCAGCGCAGGCGGTAGTGGACGGGCAGCTTGTCGTGCTGTTTCTGGTCCAGGCGGACCACGAACAGGTCACTGCCTTCCACCCGGTTCATGGGGCCCAGGCCCGCCACTTCCACCTGTTCGGCGCTGGGCATGAAGGCGCGGATGATCCAGCCCTGGTTCAGGGGATGGCGGCCCAGATAGTCGAAGGGATCGTGATGACGGCCTTGCTGCAGTCGTTCCAGATGATTCATGGCGTGACTTTCCGTTTACTGTTGATGACCTGTTCAAGAATATGTGTGGACAGATCCGGGGCGGACAGGGAGTCGGCGGACAGGCGCCAGCGCCAGTTGCCGTTGGGGACTCCCGGCGTGTTCATGCGTGCTTCGCTGCCCAGTTTGAGAAAATCCTGCATGGGCACGATGGCCAGGTTGGCACGGGTCTGGAACAGGGTGGCGATCATGGCGTCCACGGGATCGTCGCCAGGCTGCATGTGCAGCATATCCTGTACCAGCTGGCGGGTCGGTTCGTCCAAAGAACGGTACCAGCCCAGAGTGGTGTCGTTGTCATGGGTGCCGGTATAGGCCACGCAGTCCGGGGTGATGTTCACGGGTTTGTGCGGGTTGTCCTCGAAGGCATCGAAGGCGAACTGCAACACGGCCATGCCGGGCAAATGGTATTTGTTCTTCAGGGCCTTCACTTCCGGGGTGATGATGCCCAGGTCTTCGGCTACCAGAGGCAGGGGGTCTATGCCTTTCTGCAGGGTGGCGAGGAGGGCGTCGCCGGGCACTTCCTGCCAGTGACCGTTTGCCGCCGTCTGCTCATGGGCGGGAATCATCCACACGGCCTGCAGGCCGCGGAAGTGGTCGATGCGTACCAGGTCGAACCAGCGGAAGTGATGGCGCATGCGCGCCAGCCACCACTGGAAACCCTCTTGCTGATGGTAATCCCAGTCGTAGTGGGGGTTGCCCCAGCGCTGGCCGGTTTCTGAGAAATAGTCGGGTGGTACGCCAGCCACCCAGCTGGGCTGTCCCTCCCCGTCCAAAAGAAAACGCCGGGGGCAGGCCCAGACATCGGCGCTGTCATGAGCGATGAAGATGGGCATGTCGCCGAACAGGCGGATATCGAGGGTTTTGGCCCTGGCGCGCAGCTCCTGCCAGCGCCGGTGCAGCTGGTATTGCTGCCAGCGGATGTCGCGCAGGGCCTCCGCATGCTCCCGGCTGAAGCGTTTCAGGGTTTCTTCGTCCCGCCAGCGGTAGGCCTCTGGCCACTGATACCAGGCCTGGTGCTGTTGCTGTTCCTTGATGACCACGAACAGGGCGTAGTCTTCCAGCCAATGACCTTCCTCGGTGCAAAATTCGGCAAAGCCTGCGTCGGACTCCTGATAGGGCGGAATCTCCTCGAGCAGGACCGGGTTGGTGGCAAAGGCGGACAGACACTGGTAGGGAGAAAGATCCGCCTGGGGCACGCCCAGGGGCAGCATCTGCCATACGCTCAGGCCGCTGGCCGCCATGAAGTCCAGCCAGGCGCCGGCATCGTCCAGGGTGCCTGAGGGCAGGGATGTCGGATGCAACAGCACCCCGGCCCGGCGTTGGCTGAAATCATAGGACATGGCCGGGGCCTCAGTTCCTTCTCATGGTGCCGGCATTTTCCATGTGGCCGCCACCGCTGGATACCGGCGTGTCCAGCGAGGCCGGGGGGGTCTCGTTCAGCATGCAGTACAGGGTCTTGAGCTGGGTGCGAAACAGACGGTCGAAATCGTTGACGCTGTCCGAGGGATTGTAGTCGCCGAACCACCAGAACCAGTCTGAGCCTTCGCAGACGGCCAGCATGCGCCGGGCCTGTTCCGCGCTGGCCTCGTCCATGGTACCGATCTTGCGGTCGAACACTTCTTTGACCTCCACCAGCAGATCCCAGGCGCGGTTCTTGTCGGGAGAGCCGATCCAGGTGGAGAAACTGCCGTACACCCAACTGCCCGCCACCAGGTGGGACAAAGTGTCTCTGCGGGCGAGTGTGCCGGCTTTGGAGAAGGTGATGCTGTTGACGAAATCGCTGTTCTCGATGGCGCGGTAAAGGGCGTCCAGGAAGTAGTGGCCATTGTCCGGGTAGTATTCCCAGGCGTTTTCCCCGTCCAGTATGACGGAAACCACATGCCGGTCCGCTTCGTCTCCGAGAGAGGTGGCAATACGGTGCAAATGGCCCATGAAGTCGGCAACGGCATCGTCGGCATGCCATTTGCTGTATTCGAAGCCGATGAGGTCGGAAAGGCCATCGTCGCGGAAATACACGAGGGTCTGTTTTTCCTGCAACCGGTAGGGGATGAACAAGGCTTTGCGGCAGGCCATCTCGTCCGGATTACAGGCGGAGGTGAGGCAGCTGTGATGCCAGACGGCTTCACCAGAAGCCGTCCACTGGATGTCCATTTCGTCCAGAAGGGCGATGGCGTCATCGCTGATGGCGCCCTCGGATAGCCAGACGCCCTTGGGGCGAAAACCAAAGAAGCGCTCGAAACATTCCAGGCCGTGCTGCAGATGCCAGCGGGAGCGTTCCACGCCGCCAGGGTAGCCGGCGTGCTCCGGCATGGGGGCGTCGGGCTGGGATTCCTTCATGTTGCCGAAATCATTGAGCAGGGGAATGATGGGATGTCCCCAGGGGGTCATGGATATTTCTATCTGGCCGCTTTCTGCCAGCTTGCGGTAGCGGGGAATGAGGCTTTCCAGGGTTTCGCGGATGATCACCAGCAGTTCATGGCGGTCCTCCATGGTGAAGCGCTTGGCGCGCTCCATGAGGCGGCGCACGGCGGGCGTCTGCTTCAGGCGGTGACTGCACCAGGCCAGGTGGTACCAGACCAGCAGGTCCACGAAATACTGGTCATCCAGGTAGGAAACCAGAATCTCCTGCCCCCCGAGCTGTTCTTCCAGGGGAAACATCTGCAGCAGCCCCTGGAACTGGGGATAGGGCTCGATCATGCGTGGCGCATGGGCGCGGCGGCAGGCCTGGATCAGCTCCCGCCGCCCCTTGGCGTTGTCGGGAATGGGGGTGGCGCCGGCAAGCATGCTCAGCATGCTGTCGTCCATGCTGTCGCCGGTGTCCAGAAACCGTGCTATCTGGTTTGCGTAGTCCGTCAACTGTTCCAGCAGCACGGGCGCAAAGTTCACCACGGCCTTCATCTGCGGATGCCGCTCCAGATGCGCGGCCATGTCGTCATAGTCCTTGATGCCGTGCAGATAGACCCAGGGCAGCTGGAATTCGCCGTCCAGTCCCTTGCGGTAATAGGGCTGGTGCATGTGCCAGCAAAGCGCCAGGTTGAGTTTTTTGGTCATTTCGAGGATCTCTGGTTCAAATCTGGACGAAAGGGTAGCTGCCCGACGGTTTCAGGAACAGAAAATTCATGGTATCCACCTCATCTGGATGTTTTCTGTCCGCATCCTTGCCGGCGGGGCATTCACCGGACCTGGCGGCTGCCGGGTACGGGTCCATGACCTGTTCAGCGCTTACTTTACTTCGGCTTTTGCCATGTACAGGTCCTGCCCCAACATCTCCGGGGTAACCAGCACCACCCCGCCGGGGGTGACATGGAAACGCCGGGCGTCATCCTCGGGATTTTCGCCGATGACCGTGCCGTCGGCAATGTAAGTACCCTTGTCGATAATGGCGTTTTGAATGCGGCAGTTCTTGCCTATGGTCACCTTGGGCAGGATGACGCTGTCCTTGACGGTGGATCGGCTTTCGATGCGCGTGGCAAAGAAGATCACTGAACGCTTGACCCGGGCGCCGGCGATGATGCAGCCGCCGGACACCAGGGAGTCGATGGCCTCGCCACGGCGGCCTTCGTCGTCGAACACGAATTTTGCCGGCGGGTGCTGGGTCTGATAGGTCCAGATGGGCCAGCTGCGGGCATACAGGTTCAGTTCGGGTTCCACCGTGCACAATTCCATGTTGGCCTGCCAGTAGGAATCCACGGTGCCCACGTCGCGCCAATAGGCCTGGTTGCCCTGCTCGTCGCGGAAGGGGTAGGCGATGGCCTTGGTAGTTTCGATGGCCTTGGGGATGATGTCCTTGCCGAAGTCATGGGAGGAGTTCTCATCGGCGGCGTCCAGCATCAGGGCGTTGTACAGGAAACTGGTGGAGAAGACATAGATGCCCATGGAGGCCAGGGCCATGTCCGGGCGGCCGGGAATGCTCTCGGGGTGGTCCGGTTTTTCCGTGAAACGGGTGATCCTCAGATCCTCATCCACGGACATGACACCGAAGGCCTTGGCCTCTTCCACGGGCACCTCGATGCAGCCCACGGTGAGATCCGCTCCGGAACGGGCATGCACCATGAGCATCTTGGAATAGTCCATGGTGTAGATATGATCGCCGCCCAGCACCATGACATATTCCGGGGCGTGACGGTGCATGATGTCGATGTTCTGGAACAGGGCGTCCGCCGTGCCCTGGTACCATTCTTTCGACAGGCGCTGCTGGGCGGGCAGGATTTCCACGAACTCGCCGATTTCCGCGCGCAGGAAACTCCAGGCGCGTTGCAGGTGACGGATCAGGGAATGGGATTTGTACTGGGTGAGCACGCCGATGCGGCGCAGGCCGGAGTTGATACAGTTGGACAAGGGGAAGTCGATGATGCGGTATTTGCCGCCGAAGGGCACGGCCGGCTTGGCCCGCCACTTGGTCAGTCCCTTCAGTCTCGACCCCTGGCCGCCGGCGAGAATCAGCACCAGGGTGTTGCGTGTGACCTCGGTGGCGTTCTTGGTCTGGGTGTAATACTGGTAGAGTCTGGCTTGTGCCTTTTCCTTTTCCTTGATGTCGCTCATGATGATACCTGCTTCTGGGTGACGCGCTGGAACCGTCGGTCCGAAACCGTGAATAGGGAGGATTCGGACATGGTGACGGAATTCATTGTCTTTTCAGGTAGTTGACCAGGCCGTTGGTGGAGCTGTCATGGCCGGTGCAGTCGCGGGCGCTGTCCAGTTCCGTCTCGATGATGTCGGCAAGTTGCTTGCCCAGTTCCACGCCCCACTGGTCGAAGGCATTGATGTTCCAGATGACGCTTTCCACGAAGATCTTGTGCTCGTACAGGGCGATGAGCTTGCCCAGGTTGAAGGGCGTGAGCTGGCGCAGGAGCAGGGTGTTGGTGGGCTTGTTGCCTGGAAACAGCTTGTGGGGCGTCAGTGCTTCGATGCGTTCTTTGTCCAGGCCAGCGGCGGCCAGTTCCTCGCGCACTTCCTGCTCGGTCTTGCCGCGCATCAGGGCTTCGGTCTGGGCGATGCAGTTGGCGCTGAGAATCTCGTGGTGTTCGCTGATGGGATGATGGGTGCGGGCCGGCAGGATGAAGTCCGCCGGCACCAGTTCCGTGCCCTGGTGGATGAGCTGGAAGAAGGCGTGCTGGCCGTTGGTGCCTGGCTGGCCCCAGATGATGGGACCGGTGGCATAGTCCACGGGCCGACCGTCCCGCGTTACGCCCTTGCCGTTGCTTTCCATGTCCGCCTGCTGCAAATAGGCCGGCAGCAGGCGCAGGGAATGGTCGTAGGGCAGGATGGCGTGGTTGCTGACGCCGAGGAAATTGCGGTACCAGACGCCCAGCAGTCCCAGGATGACTGGCATGTTTTCAGGGAAGTCCGCGCCGCGGAAATGTACGTCCATCTCGTGGGCGCCGGCCAGCAGCTGGCGGAAATTGTCCATGCCCACGATGAGGGCAATGGGCAGTCCGATGGCGGACCACAGGGAGTAGCGTCCGCCCACCCAATCCCAGAACTCGAACATGTTCTCCCGGTCGATGCCAAAGGCCTGCACCGCACTGGCATTGGTGGACACGGCCACGAAATGCCGGCACACCTTGCTGTGATCGTTGCCGCTGTTATCCAGAAACCATTGCCGGGCCGTGTGAGCGTTGGTCATGGTTTCGCGGGTGGTGAAGGTCTTGGAGGCGATGATGAACAGGGTGGTTTGCGCATCCAGCTTCGCCAGGGTTTCGTTGATGTCCGTGCCATCCACGTTGGAGACGAAATGGGCGTTCAAGCCGTCCTTCCAGTAGGGGCGCAGGGCGGTGGATACCATGTGGGGGCCAAGATCCGAGCCGCCGATACCGATGTTCACGATATCGGTGATGACCTTGCCCGTGTGGCCCGTCCAGCGGCCATCATGCACGCGGGCGCAGAAGTCTTCCATCTGGTTCAGTACCCGGTGCACGTCGGGGATGACGTTCCGGCCATCCACCATGACCTGGGCATCGGCTGGAGCGCGCAGGGCGGTGTGCAGCACCGCGCGTCCCTCGGTGTTGTTGATACGCTCGCCGCTGAACATGCGGGCGACCCACTCCTTCAGGCCGGCCTGCTCCGCCAGGTCTTTCAGCAACTCCATGGTCCTGACCGTGATACGGTTCTTGGAGTAGTCCAGCAGGATTTCCCCCAGGCTCAGGGAGAAGCGGTCGAAGCGACCGGGATCTGCGGCGAACATATCCCGCATATGCTGTTCACCAATGTCCCGGGCATGCTCCGCCAAGGCGCTCCAGATGGCGTCCAGATCCGGGGAAGGGGCGTGAGAGGTTTTGGCCATCACTATACGTCAGCTGGTGATTCCTGGGTACAGCATACCAGATTACCCCTCCGGACTTCAGGGAGTTGGATTGACGCCGGTCAGATTCAGCCGATGTCTTCGGCCACTTCCAGCAGTTTGTCCGTGTCGGCAACGTACAGATTGGGACGCATCTCCCGCAGCAGGCCCTTGCGCTTGAATTCCGCCACCGTGCGGCTGGCAGTTTCCGTGGTGATACCCAGGATGGCCCCCATGTCCTCCCGGTTGAACAACTCGCAACGGTTGTCCTGGTCGCACACCAGTTTGATGAGCAGACGGGCCACCCGCTGTTTGGCAGAGCCGGTGGACAACTGGGTGATCCACAAATCGGCTTCGGACAGGGCCTGCTGCCAGCGTTTCATGAGTTCATGGTGAAGCTGGGCGTTTTCCACGCTCAGGCGCTGTACCACATCGCTGGGCAGCACGCAGACTTCGGTGGTCTGCATGATCACGGCATCGTGCTGATATTCGCCTCCCAACAGGGCTTCCATTCCTGTAACATCCGTGGCGCGGAGCAGGCGCACGATGCGCTGGGTGCCGTCAGGCAGATACTGCACCAGTTTCACCAGCCCGCTGCGAATGGTGAACAGGCGGTCGGCCTTGTCCCCTGCGTGGTAGAGAATATCGCCCGGCTGCAAGGGGATCTGGTCGATGGGCTTGTGGATGTGTTCGAAGTCCTTTTCTTCCAGGCCAGCAAACAGCACCGTGTCCCTGATGGAGCAGATCTTGCAGTTGGCTTCACCTTTCCAGGCTTCTTCTTGTGTGACTGACTTGATCATGGCGCAGTGGGCGTGATTCCCGGTCGATTAATCGAAAAGCGGTTGGCAGCGCAATGATAACAATCAAGTATTGGCTCTTAATAGCACTATTTTTTCAGTTTTTTCACAGAATCCGGAATTGATTCATATGTCGTTGCTTTCAATAAAGAATTTGTCTCTTTCTTTTGGGCATGCGGCGCTGCTGGACAGTGTCGACCTGTCTGTCGGGAAACACGAGCGCATTTGCCTCATCGGCAGGAACGGCGAGGGAAAGTCGACCTTGATGAAAGTGATTGCCGGGGAGATTGCCTTCGATGACGGGGACATGCGCATCGCCAACGGCGCTCGTATTGCCTTCCTGCGTCAGGAAGTGCCTGATGACATGGAAGGAAGGGTGTTCGACCTGGTGGCGGATGGCCTGGGTGAGCTTGCCGGACTGGTGAAGGACTACCATGCCGCCTGTCTGTCCCTGGCAGAGGCGGGCGATGAGGCAGCCATGAGCCGTCTGTCCCGGGTGCAACAGGAAATGGAAGCCGCGGGTGGCTGGGCGCTGGAGCAGCGGGTGGAGCAGGTGATATCGCGCATGGCACTGGACCCCAAGCAGGAATTTTCCGCCCTGTCCGGGGGCATGAAACGTCGGGTGCTGCTGGCGCGCGCCCTGGCCGGGGAGCCGGACCTGCTGTTGCTGGATGAGCCCACCAACCACCTGGATATCGAGGCCATCACCTGGCTGGAGGATTTTCTCCTGGGCTGGGGCGGCAGCCTGCTGTTCGTTACCCATGACCGGGCTTTCCTGCGCCGCCTGGCCACGCGCATCGTCGAGCTGGATCGTGGCCGGCTCACGGACTGGCCGGGCGACTATGACAACTACCTGCGACGCAAGGCCGAGAGGGAAAATGCCGAAGCCCGTGAAAACGCCCGTTTCGACAAAAAGCTGGCCCAGGAGGAAATCTGGATCCGCCAGGGTATCAAGGCCAGGCGTACCCGCAATGAAGGACGGGTGCGGCAACTCAAGGCCATGCGCGAGGCCGCCCGCCAGCGGCGCCGTAAGCAGGGAAAGGCAAAGCTGGCCATGAACAAGGGGGAACTGTCGGGCAAGCTGGTGTGTGAGGCGGAAGACATCAGTTACAGCTGGGAAGGCAGGCCCATCGTACGCGACCTGAGTTTCACCCTATTGCGTGGCGACAAAGTGGGCATCATCGGTCCCAACGGCTGTGGCAAATCCACCCTGTTGAATCTCATCCTCGGCAAGCTGAAACCGGAGGCAGGCAGTATCCGCCTGGGGAGCCGGGTGGAGGTGGCCTATTTCGACCAGTTGCGCGCCCAGCTGGATGAAGAAGCCACGGTCATCGACAACGTCAGCGGTGGCCGCGACACGGTGACCATCAATGGTCAGTCCAAACATATCATTGCTTATCTGCAGGACTTTTTGTTTCCTCCTGCCCGGGCCCGCCAGCCGGTAAAAGCCCTGTCAGGGGGAGAACGCAACCGCCTGCTGCTGGCCAGGCTGTTCATCAAGCCCGCCAACCTGCTGGTCATGGACGAGCCCACCAATGATCTGGACGTGGAAACCCTGGAGCTGCTGGAAGAACTGCTGCTGAACTATGACGGCACCTTGTTGCTGGTCAGCCATGACCGGGCCTTTCTGGACAATGTGGTGACCTCCAGCCTGGTATTCGAAGGCGACGGCAGGGTCACTTCCTGGGTAGGGGGGTACAGCGACTGGCTGGCCCAGCGCCCGGAACCCGAAACGAAGCAGGTGGAAAAGCAGGCCAAAACATCGGCGTCAGGGGCAACGCGGCGCGCCCCGGCGGCGAAAAAGCTGGGTTACAAGGAACAGCGGGAGCTGGAAAGCCTGCCCGGGGAAATAGAGGCCATGGAAGGCCGTCGGGAAAGCCTGGAAGACCGGTTGTCGGATCCCGGCCTGTATCGGGACGAGCCGCAAAAAGCCCAGGCGCTTGGCATGGAGTTGCAACAGCTGGTGGCGCAGTTGGAGCTTCTCTACCAGCGCTGGGACGAACTGGAAGAAAAGCAGGGCAGCAGGGGTTGAGGTTGAGCGCTGCTGTAGAGGCTGGCCGGTGAAGACGCCGCCCACCTGCGGTGTGGCTCAATCATCAATAAAGCCTGGGCTATTGATTCAATCGCAAATCCGCAGCTGAATGGCGTTCCCGGCAAGATCATCGGGTTCCCGGGTGCAATATTATGGTTACAGGTCGAATGCCCTGACCAGGAAGGTCGCCATCTCGGCGCGGCTGACCAAATCCTCCGGGCAGTAGCTGTTGCCGTCCCCACAACCGCTGGTGATTTGTTCCGCGAAAAGCGCTTCGATCCAGTCCGCGGCCCAGTAGTCGGCGGGGACGTCGTCAAATACTTCGCCCGTGGCTGGGTCTGGCGCATAGGGAGGATCACTGTTGTAATTAACCGAACGCAGAATCAGGGGGGCCATCTGCGCCCGGGTGACTTCTGCGTCAGGACAATAGACGCCGTCACCGCAACCGTTGCTGATGTCATCCTGTGCCAGCTGTTCGATCCAGTCCGCGGCCCAGTGGTCCACGGGGACGTCGGTGAACAGGCCCTGAGCCGCTTGCGGGCTGAAATTACTACCATGGATGCCCCTTTCCAGAAAAATGGCCATCTGGGCGCGGCTCACCGAGGCGTCGGGACAGAAATGGGTTTCGTCGCAGCCGCCGCTTATTCCGGCGTTGGTCAGGGCCTGTACGGCGTCATAGGCCCAGTGAAAGCTGTAGACATCCCGGAAACTCGGCCAGTCGTAGTCTGGTTTACCGCAGGGGGGCTCATTGCCGTCCGTGTTCAGAGTGATTTTGCCCTCGGCGTCCATGCTCCAGGAACTCCAGTGGCATTCCGCCGTCTGGTTCAGGGCGGAATCCGAGATGAGCAGGTTGGCTGCCGTCCGGGCAACGGGATTTATCATTTCCGTGTAATGGGGCGCGACATTGACTTGCAGGCTGCCGTCGTCCAGCATTTGCATGCTTTCCACTTCGATTTCGAAGGTCCGGTCAGCATCGATCACGACCAGGGTCTGGGTGTTTGCGTGCGCCATGGCTGCACCGGAAAGGAGCAGGGCCGTGGTGATATTTTTCAAGTAATGCATAAGGATTTGTCACCGTCAACTCGGGCTCGGGCGCCGCATCGGGCTCCAGGCCGGGAAATACGCTTGTGCCTGCGGAAGCTTCGTTCCCCGAATCCTTCCTGACAGGCAGGTTGTTGACGACAGTCTAGTGGAAAGACGCCCTTCCACACTGTGTCTGGATTGGCAAAATGCCCCGCCTCTTTGTGGCGGAATCCCGCTTTTTTCCGGGTCAACCAAACGACTGCCGTCATTGCGGCCATTCCTGTGTCGGCTGTAAGACAGGAGAAAGGGTTAGAAGTTCCCCCGCAAATCCGCACCTGAACACCGATCCTGGTACGATCATCACGTTCCCAGGTGAAATATCCAAACTAGCTTACACCAGGAAGATGGATTACGAAAGCCCATCATTCAGGAAAATATTCCATGATAGCCAGTATCCGTGTAAGCGGGGAACAGTTCGTCCAGGGGCATGCCGGCAGTACGCTGGCTGACGAGTTCACCCAGGACACAGCGGTAGTCGATAGTCACCTCCAGGTCGCCCGCGCCGTAGAGGTCGGCGGCCCCCAGGCCGGGCCAGTCGTGGAAGACCTTGCCGCCGTTGACATTCTTCCCCATGGCCAGCATGAAGCTGGCGTGGCCATGATCGCTGCCGGCAGAACTGTTTTCATAGGCCCGGCGCCCGAATTCCGTTTGGGTGACCAGGGTGATTCTTTCCATCCTGCTGCCCATGTCGGTGTTGAAGGCAGCCAGCGCGCCGGCCAGTTCCGGCACCAGGGCGTTCAGGGTGGCTGCTTCGCCTTCATGGGTATCCCAGCCCCCGAGGCTGATGGCAGCGGCACGCAGGCCGATATCTGCCTTGATCAGCTGTCCCAGGGCCAGCATCTGGCGGCCAAATTGGGTATCGGGATATTCCGCGCCGTCTTCCGGCGGATATTGCAGCGGATCTGCGGCGGCCAGGGTATCGACAGCGTCCAGGGTGCCTTGGGAAGACCGGTCCAGCGGGCTATCGTCCGGGTAGAGTTCCTGCAGAAGCTTGCGGATTTCTGCTTCCTGATCCGCGGGGAGCTGCAGGGAGAAGGCATCGATGTCGGGCATGGCAATGGTGGGTGCTCCATGTACCAGGGTGCGAGGGGTGGCGACATCCATTGCCACGGCATGGAATACGCCAAAGCTGCCATCTATACGGTAGTCCAGGAAACGCCCCAGCCAGCCGTTGAAGTCGTCTGCCCCGGATTCCAGGCCTCGCTCCATGAGGTCCTGAGCTTCGAAATGGGAATGGCTGGGAGAAGGAGAGCCGCAGGCGTGGATGACGGCCAGATCCCCGGCCTCGAAAACCGGCAGCAGCGCCTGCATGCCGGGATGGAAGCCGAAAGTGTCATCGAGTGGCAGGGCGCCATTTTCTGTTCCCGGCCGGGGAATCGCCAGACTGGGGCGCAAACGGTAGTAGTCGGCGTCTCCCCAGGGAGGCACGATGCTCAGCCCGTCGGCGGCCCCACGCAGGAATACACTGATGATGATATCGTCACTGCTGGTTTGACTGCCTTCGGCGAATATCAGCCGGGGGGCGGCGAGGCTGGCACCGCCCAGGGCGGCAAGCTGCATGAATTGTCTGCGGGACAGTTTCATTTTTCGTTCTCCTCTCAGCGGTACTGGAAATAGGGGGAAGAAAGCATCAGGCCGATGAGGGCGGGCACCCTTTCTTCCGTTTCGGCGATGCTCAGAGCGAGGTTTGTCTCATTCCCGCCCGCAAGGAATTCGATGAAGCGATGCCGGTGTTCCTCCCGCAAGGGGCGGTGCAGAAGCCTGGCCGTGAGGGTGTCCACGATGTCGCCGGGGATGGTGCTGTTGCCGCACAGGGCAGCGTAATCGATGCTTATTCCAGGCAGGCGTGAACCCGACAGGCTGCTGGCAAAATTCCACCGATTGAGCATGCCGTTGGTGGAAATCCAGTAAGCAGCTGTATCCGGGTAACCGTCCGGTGGCACCCAGTCGAAGGGAATCTGTCCCAGGGCCAAAAGATAATTTACCAATGCTGAATAGGACTGCCGCTGCACGCCGGATGCGCTAACCCGCAGGGCGCCAAGAATGAAGTCGATGGGGCGCTTCAATTTCTCATCCGCCGAAGTCAGGAATTCTTCGGAAAAAAGGATTTCCTCCAGCAGTGCGCGGATGTCGCCATCCGTGCCCAGAAATATCTTGCTCATACGCTCGATCAGTTCTGCGGGAGGGCTGTCCGATATGAAGTGTCGGGCCAGCTTGGTGGAAATGAACCGGGCGGTAGAGGGATGGCCGGCCAGTATGTCGATGACCTGCTCCCCGTCCCGGATGCCGCCCTGAGGCGGGATATGATGGCCCAGGACCGTCTTTTCGCCCTGGTCGTGACGTTCTGGATAGAAGCGGAACTGGCCGACATCTTTGCGTCCCTCGCGGCCCAGGGCCCAGCCGGTGAAACAGCGGGCAACCTCCTGTACATCGGTTTCCGTGTAGCCGCCGTCCACGCCCAGGGTATGCAGTTCCATCAATTCCCTGGCATAGTTCTCATTGGGCGTGCCGGCGACATTGGTGTGGTTGTCCAGGTACAGCAGCATGGCAGGGCTCTTGCTCGAGGCATGCAACAATTTGCGGAAGTTGCCGAGGGCGTGGGGACGAATCACTTCCCTGTCATCGACGGTCTTGAGTACACTGACCGGCCCGTCCCTGTGGTAGATGCTGAAGTGATTGCTCCAGAATTCCACCATGACTTCATACAGTTGGCGATGACTGAACATGGCTCTTAGCAAGGTGGCCTGGTTCAGCTGGTTGGCGACCCGGAAGTTGCTTTCGATCTTCGCCAGTTCTCTGATGGACATATAGATGGTAGGGGTCTGTCGATGCAGCTGTTCTTCCAGGGCCGAATCATCGATGCTTTTCCAATTGAGTTGACGCCGCAGCCATTTTTTCCTGCCCATGCGGCGAATCTGTCGCAGCATGTCGGATGTCACGCCGAAACTGCAGCGGCTGGCCGTGAGCACTTCAGGATCCGGGGGCGGCAGTGTCTGACTTGTCATGGCTGCCTGGCTGTTGCGGCTCAAGCCCGTGGAAGCAAGGGCGCCGATGGCTGCCGCCTTACCGATAAAAGAGCGTCGTTGAAGGTCCATTATGTAATCCCCTTTGTTGGTGTGTAGTTCCTACAACGCGCAGCAAAGGGATGGGTTGACAATGGTTGCTGGGCATCCGGGGGCAAACAGGCGGCGCCATGCCCGGGAGTGATACCCGGATCAGTGGCTGGGAGGCTGTTCCGGCAAGCGGTTGAAACGCTTGCGTCTTTCCTCGGGAGACAGGTTCTTCCAGCGTCTGCGCAGTTCGCGTTTGCGTTGTGGCGGAAGATTGTTGAACCACTCCAGATACTTGCGCAGCTTGCGGCGTTTTTCCGGTGGCAGTTTTCTGAATTCCTGCAGGCGCTTGCGGAATCGCTTGCGTTGCTCCGGGGTCATCTTTTTCCAGCGCTTGAGGTTCTTTCTCGCCCGGGCGCGCTGTTCCGGCGTCATGTTCTGCCAGCGCCTGGCGCCCGCGAGAAGCAGGTGCTGCTTTTCCGGTGAAAAATTTTCCCAGTTCTCGCGCGCGGGCTCCAGGATGCGTTGTTCCTCGCTGCTGAGGTCGTCCCAGTCCACGGGGTCTTCCGCGGCGGCCGCCTGACCCAGGGTCATGCTCAAACAGCACAGCAGAATGATGCAGGCCAGGCGTTTCATGGTTGTGATGATTCCTCGATCGGCGGGGCAGGCTGGAGGGAAGGCGCAGTGGTCGATGCGGGCTGCGGCAGTTCCAGGGGAGGCGGCAGTTCACCATTCCCGTCTTCTTCCATGGCGCCAAGGTATTCCAGCAGTTCCAGGGAAGGGGTGTCGCCGGCCTGAAAGCCGGGCTGTTCTTCCCCAGGCAGGCAGAGCAGCACAAGCATCATGGCGCTCATCATTGGTTCATGTCCTGGGGCACCTGTTCCTCCAGCCAGTGGTAGAAGTCCAGTTCCTCCACCAGTTCCAGGTCCGTGTCCAGGCTGACGATCTCCAGCAGTTCCAGGTCGCTGGTGTCCGCTATTCCGCTGTTGTTGGACAGGGATGCAAGCAGTAACAGGCTGATCAGCACCAGTACGCCCAGGAGCGCAGCGGCGGGCGCGGCATGACGGCCCAGCACACCACCCAGGTTCACCGTGGCCCCGGCATGCAGACTGCGCCACCAGGGAATGGGAGTGTCCAGAGCCTGTTCCCGAGCCTGGCGCAGGCGGGACAGGGTGGAGGCATCCAGTCCTGCGGCTTTCTCCTCCAGGGCGTCTTTCAGTTTCTTCTCGAACTCGTTCATCAGCGGTACTCCTGCAACTGTCCACGCAGGGCCTGCATGGCGCGGTACAGGTGGGTCTTTACGCTTCCCTGGCTGCAGCCCATGGCTTTTGCCGTGTCCTTCACGTCCAGTCCCTCCCAGATGCGCAGCATGAAGGCCTGCTGCTGGCGCAAGGGAAGACCGCTCAGGGCCGCGGCGATGGCATCCCGCGATTGGTCCCGCTGCAGTTCCCTTTCCGGTGTTGCGAAACGGAGGTCGGGAGCCATCTGTATGGGGTCGCCCTCGTCATCGGTGAATCCCAGCCAGCCTTTCCAGCGGTTGCGCACTGCCGAGCGCCGGTACCAGTCCCGGATGCGGTTCTGCAATATGCGGTGGAACAATGGGGGCCATTCCGTTTCCGCCTTGTGTCCGTATCTTGTGACGAAAGCTATCATGCTGTCCTGCACCAAATCCAGCGCCTCCTCGCGGCTGCGGGTGGCGATTTCAGCCATCACCAGGGCACGACGTTCCACATCGGCGAGAAACCTTTCCAGGCCGGGCGACTGGGTTCGTGCCTTCGGATTGGTGTCTGTATCCATGAAAGTCGTGCTGATGGCTTCCGGCATGATCCTTCCTGCTTGTTGCTGTGTCAATGCGTGCTGGTATCCGGTTAAACGCACAAACGGCCGGGAGGTTGACAATCCTGATCCGGGTTAAAGCGGGAACGCATCTATAAGAAGTCGGGTTTCAGCCCGACAACAGCTGCCACCAAGGGGCAATACCGGGCGAAGTCCGGTCTATGGATGGCTGTCATCAATGTATTTGAGGTGGGAGCCACAATGCCGGCGGCAGTCGCTGGCACCAAATCCGGGTACGGGAATTTGGCCTGCCACCTGCTGGTTCCAGCGGCATTCCGGGATGGCTGATGTTTCCATCCGCAGAATTTCCACCTCGGGATGCGCCAGCAGGTAGTCGATATGCCAGCGCAGTTTTTTGCTGTCGGACAAATGCCGGGCAATTCGGGCCGCCAGGTTTCGCCGGGCGCTGCCGGTGTACACATAGTGCCCGGCAGGAAAATTGCAGCTTCCCAGCGCACCTGCCACAATCTGCACATTCTGGCGCACCTGGATGTGCAGCTGGTAGGAAACATGATCTTCTGGGTAGGAAGGCTTATTCATGGCGCACAACATCGACGAACTTCTGCATATCATGGCCCGCTTGCGGGATCCTCACAAGGGTTGTCCCTGGGATCTGAAGCAGGACTGGCACAGTATCGTCCCCTATACCATTGAGGAAGCCTACGAAGTGGCGGATGCCATCGAGCAGGGTGATTTCAACGAGCTGAAATCCGAGCTGGGTGATCTGCTGTTCCAGGTGGTCTTTTACGCCCGCCTGGGCGAGGAACAAGGGTATTTCGATTTTGCGGATATCGTGGATGCCATCTGCGAAAAAATGATCCGCCGTCATCCTCATGTGTTCGCCGATACACGGCACGAGGATGATGCCGCCCTCAAAGCGGCTTGGGAAGCGGAGAAACGTCGCGAACGCAATGAAAAGAACGCGGATTCCAGCGTACTCGATGGCGTGGCTTCTGCTCTGCCCGCTCTTGTTCGGGCAGACAAGCTGCAAAAGCGGGCGTCCCGGGTGGGGTTCGACTGGCCGGACGCCTTGGGCGCCATGGACAAGCTGCTGGAAGAGCTGGACGAAGTGAAACAGGCCGTGGAGGCCGCGGACCGGGAGGCCTTGCAGGACGAGCTGGGCGACCTGCTGTTTGCCGCGGTGAACATCGCCCGCCTGCTGGGAGTGGATGCCGAGCAAGCCCTGCGCCGGGGCAACAGGAATTTCGAGACGCGCTTCCGCGCCATGGAAAAGCTGCTGGAGGCCGAGGGCCACGAGGATTTGAGCATGCTGGAACTGCAGCAGCTGGAAGATGCCTGGAAGCAGGTGAAAGCCGGGGAGGGAGCCAGTGACTGATACCGGCTACCTGCGGCATGTCGCCGCCTGCAATCCCCCGGTAACCGAGCGGTTCGTTCCCTGGCGTATTCATGGGCAGGTGGTAGGATGGTTGCGCCCCTGGCTGGTTGAAAAACTGGTGGACAGGCCCGATGTGTTCGAGGTCCGGGACCATGCCGTGCATCTGCGCCGGGAGTTCAGGGATTTTTCCGCCCGCAGCGAGGCCCTGGATGAGGTGGTCGCCTGGTTGGCCCGGCAGGCGCTGATCACGCCGCCCATGGGGGAACTCTACCCGGTGACCCCGGCCGGCCGGGAAGCGGCCCTGTGCGTCATGGACAGGGCGGCTGCAGCCTACTTTGGCGTGCGGGCCTTCGGTCAGCATCTCAATGGCTATGTGCGTCGTGACGATGGCATCCATATGTGGCTGGGGCGCCGCGCCAGGGACCGTCTGATCTTTCCCGGGCGCCTGGACAACATGGTGGCGGGTGGGCTTCCCTGGGGCGTGAGTCTGAAAGAGAACCTGCGCAAGGAATGTGCCGAAGAAGCGGGTTTGTCCGCGGAACTGGCCGACCGGGCCGTCCCTGTCGGCCTGGTGAGTTATAATCGGGTGGCAGAGCGCGGCTACCGGCCGGATGTGCTTTATTGCTATGACCTGGAACTTTCACCGGACTTCAGGCCTCGAAACACCGACGGCGAGGTCGAATCCTTCAGCCTGCTGCCCCTGCAGGAGGTTGCCCGCCTGGTGAGGGAAACCGACGAATTCAAGTTGAATTGTAACCTGGTGATCATCGATTTTCTGCTGCGGCATGGCTATCTGGATCCGCAGCATGAAGAATACCTGGACTTGGCCATGGGCCTGCGGCGCCCCCTGGGGGCCGGTCTTTCGGTCCGGGAATAGATACTGGCATGTTGGAGCTGGTGATCGTCCCCGGCAAGGATGGTCACCAGCCCGCGAATGAGGATGTCGTAAAAGCCCTTCCCTGGGCTTTCACGACTCGGAATCGGAAAAATGCGATTTTCCGATTCCTCCATTTTCAATGGCTTACAGTCATCGAAAATGGCGATGCACCCCTGCATCGCGGAGGCTGTCGCCTTTTGCGACACCCTCCGAATGACTTTGGGAATAGAGAAACGGAAACATAGATGAAGAAATTACTGACTCTCGGAATCAATGCGCTCTGCCTGCTGCTGGTCAGCACCGCGGCCTTTGCCGTGGCCAAGGAAGTTTCGCCGGAATCCCTGGTTCCCAACGATACCCAGCGACAGACTGCCCTGATCGTGAACCGGGTACTGGAGCGCTATCACTATCGCAAGGTGCACCTGGATGATGCGCTCTCCGAGGCCATTCTGAAGCGCTATCTGGAGTCCCTGGATCCCAACAAGAGTTTCTTTACCCAGGAAGACATCGACAGTTTCTCCAAATACCGGCACGAATTGGACGATGCCATTGCTTCGGGGCGCCTGGAGCCGGCGTTCGAGATCTACCGCCGCTTCCGTCAGCGGGTCGATGAGCGCGTGGATCTGGCCCTGAGGTTGTTGCAGGAGAACAAATTCGATTTCACCCGCAAGGAGAACTATCGTTTCGACCGCGAAGACGCGCCCTGGGCGAAGAACGAGGCGGAGATTCGCGATCAGTGGCGCAAGCGGGTGAAGAACGACATCCTGGGCCTGCGTCTGGCGGGAAAGGACGAGAAGAAGATTCGCGAAACCCTGGAAAAGCGCTATCAGACCATGCGCCGGCGGGTGCATCAGCTGGACGCGGACAATGTGTTCCAGACCTTCATCAACGCCTACACCCTGAGCATAGAGCCGCATACCGGCTATATGTCGCCGGAGCGCTCCGAGAACTTCGATATCTCCATGCGCCTGTCCCTGCAGGGCATAGGCGCGGTGCTGCGCAGCGATGACGAGTACACGGTGATCCAGAAGGTCGTACCCGGTGGGCCGGCGGACAAGAGTGGTCAGCTGCATGCCGGCGACAAGATCGTCGGCGTGGCCCAGGGCGAGGACGGCGAGATGGAGGACATCATCGGCTGGCCTCTGCAGGACGTGGTGGAAAAGATCCGGGGCAAGAAGGACACCATCGTGCGTCTGAACGTGCTGCCAAGGTCGGGGGGCGCGAATGCGCCGGTGAAGACCGTGGCCATCAAGCGGGACAAGATCAAGCTGGAAGACCAGGCGGCCAAGTCCAGCATCATCGAGGTGGATGGCATGCGTTTTGGCGTCATCGACGTACCGGCTTTCTACCGGGATTTCCGGGGGCAGGCGGCAGGAGAGAAGAATTTCCGCAGCACCACCAGGGATGTGCGCAAGCTCATTGCCGGGCTCAAGGCGGAAAAAGTGGATGGCATCATCGTGGATCTGCGCAACAACGGCGGTGGTTCCCTCACCGAGGCCACCGAGCTGACCGGTCTGTTCATTCCCCATGGCCCGGTGGTGCAGGTCAAGGACAGTCAGGGGCATATCGACGTGGAGCGTGACAGTGATCCCCATGAGGCTTATACCGGTCCCCTGGCGGTACTGGTGAACCGCAACAGCGCTTCCGCGTCCGAGATCTTCGCTGCCGCCATCCAGGACTATGGCCGGGGCCTGATCGTCGGCGAGCCCACCTTTGGCAAGGGAACCGTGCAGAGCCTGGTGGACCTGGGGCAATTTTCCCCTCACAAGCAGGATCTGGGACGGCTGCGTCTCACCATTGCCCAGTTCTTCCGCGTGCGGGGGGGCAGCACCCAGCACAAGGGTGTGGTTCCCGATGTCGTCTTTCCCACGGCCAAAGGTTCCGGCAAGCATGGTGAACGTTCCCTGGACAATGCCCTTCCCTGGGCCAGCATCCAGGCGGCGGAGTACCGTGCGGTGAACCAGGTGCCGCAAACGCCCATGTTGCAGCGCAAGCATGAAAGACGCGTAGCCAGGGATTCCGGTTTCAATTTCTTGGTGGAGCAGAACCAGGAATTCAACGACATGGAGGCGCGCAAGGAAGTCTCCCTGGTGGAATCCGAACGCAGGAAGGAATGGGATGAAAGGGAAAAGCGCGCCCTGGAACGGCACAACAGGCTGCGGGCCCTGCGTGGCCTGCCGGCGCTGAACAAGCTGGATGATGATGAGGACGAGTTCGAGGAGAAGGAAGACGATCCAGAGGGTATCAACCGCATCATGCAGGAAGAGGCCGCGCACATCCTGGCAGACTTCATCCGCCAGCAGCGTCCTGTCACCGCCCAGGCCGAATAAGCAACGGCCATGCCGACCGGTTTGCCCCTGGTCACCGGCCTGCTCCAGCGCCTGCGCCGGGAAGGGGACCCGTCCCTGCTGGCGCGGGGGCGTTTCGGCCTGGAAAAGGAAAGCCTGCGGGTGGCGGAGAGCGGCGGCATCGCCCAGACGCCCCATCCTGCATCCCTGGGGTCGGCCCTGACCCATCCCCGCATCACCACGGACTATTCAGAGGCGCTGCTGGAGCTGGTCACGCCTCCCTTCAGGGATTTCACCGAGGCGCTGGATTGCCTGGAGGAACTGCACCTGTATGTGCGCGCCAGGCTGGACGAGGAGTTTCTCTGGGCCACCAGCATGCCCTGCATCCTGGCGGGGGAGGACAGCATTCCCATAGCCCGCTACGGCGGTTCCAATCCGGGGCTGATGAAATATGTCTACCGGGTGGGCCTGGGCTACCGTTACGGCCGCACCATGCAGGTCATCGCGGGCGTGCACTACAATTTTTCCCTGGACGAAGCCTTCTGGCCCATGTACCAGGCCCTGCTGGGTGACAGGGGCAGCCTGCGGGATTTTCGTGACCGTCATTACATGGGCATGGTGCGCAACCTGCAGCGCTATGGCTGGCTGATTCCCTATCTGTTCGGCGCCTCGCCTTCTGTGTGCAGTTCCTTCTTCACGGACAAGGAGCCGGATCTGCTGGTCTTCGACGACCATACCTATTACGAGCCCTACGCCACTTCCTTGCGCATGGGAGACATCGGCTACCAGAACCGCAAGGAAGAAGGCATGGGTATCAAGGCCGAATACGACGATCTGGACAGCTATGTGCGCAGCCTGGCACGAGCCACCCAGACGCCCTGCCCGGTGTGGGAGAGCATTGGTGTGAAGGTGGATGGCGAATACCGTCAGCTCAACGCCAACCAGTTGCAGATCGAAAACGAGTACTACAGCTCGGTGCGCCCAAAGCAGATCTGTGGTGACATGGAAACGCCGGCCAGGGCGCTCAAGGAGCGGGGTATCGCCTATGTGGAGCTGCGTTCGCTGGATGTGAATGCCTATCATCCCCTGGGCGTGGACGAAGCCCAGCTGCGCTTCCTCCATCTGTTCATGCTCTACTGCCTGCTGCGGGAAAGCCCGGTCATCAGCGGCACCGAGCGCAAGGAGATCGACCGCAACCTCATCTGGGTGGCCCACCAGGGCAGGGATCCCCTGCTCAAGCTGCAGCGTGGTGACCGGGCGGTGCTGTTCCGTGACTGGGCTCGGGAGCTGTTGCAGGCCATGGAGCCCCTGGCGGAACTGCTGGCAGGGCAGGGTGATGACGGTGCTTACACCCGATCCCTGCAGGAACAGCAGCGCAAGCTGGAGGACGCCTCTCTCACCCCTTCAGGACGCATGCTGGACGAAATGCGGGCGAACGGAGAGGGCTTCTACCAGTTCGCCCGGCGCCTGTCACAGGAGCAATGGCGCTATTTCTCCCGGAGGAAACCGGACCCCGGCTTCATGGAGAAGCTGGATCGCATGGCGGCACGATCCCTGGCGGAACAGCAAGCCCTGGAACAGGCCTCCGGCGAGGATTTCGACACCTATCTGGCTCGGTATTTTGCCGGGCAGATATGAGTAGGTCGGGCTTCAGCCCGACAATTGGCCTGGGGTCGGAGTCGAATCAGCCGCAGCCCGACAATCCACCGTTGTGTGTCGGACTGAAGTCCGACCTACAGCATCCCGATTCGACTCCGACCCTTCCACACTCAGTGTTTCCCTCCTCCGGAAACCCATCGCATCAGCCTGTCCTGCATGCGGCTGGACAGTATCCGCTTGAGATTACCGAACAGGTAGGTGGGAAAGGTCACGTAATAGCGCGGTCTGGGATGCCGGCTTTCCAGGGCGTGAATGACTTTGTCGAGTACGGCTTCCGGCCCTAAAGTGAAAGGTGCCGCGTCGCCTTCCTTCTTCAGTCTTTCGATCATTCCCAGGTAGCGCTCCCTGTGGGGGCTGTTTTCCATGTCGATGTTCTCCAGGAAACGGGCGTAGGCGTTTTCCCGGAAACGGCTGCGAATGGGGCCGGGTTCGATGAGTGATACATGGATACCGGTGCCATGCAGCTCCAGGCGCAGGGTATCGGTGAGGCCTTCCAGGGCAAACTTGGAGCAGTTGTAGGCGCCGCGATAGGGCATGGCGGCAAAGCCCAGCACCGAGCTGTTCTGGATGATGCGTCCTTGGCCCTGCTCCCGCATGACCGGGATGACACGGCGGGTGAGATCATGCCAGCCCAGCAGATTGGTTTCCAGCTGGGCGCGCAGGGTCTGCCTGTCCAGGTCCTCGACGGCGCCGGGCTGGCCGTAGGCGCCGTTGTTGAACAGGCCATAAAGCCTTCCGCCGCTGCGTTCCAGCACCTGTTCCGCCGCAGATGCGATACTGGTCTCGTCGTCCAGATCCAGCACCAGGCTTTCCAACCCCTCCGCCTGCAGGCGGGCCACGTCTTCTTCTTTCCTGGCCGTGGCGAACACTTGGTAACCCCGCTCCTTCAGGCCATGGGCTACGTGATGGCCTATGCCGCTGGAACAGCCGGTGATGAGTACGCTGCGCAGGGAGGTTTCTGTCATGGGTTGGCTGTTCCGTGAGGGTCGAATGGTCTATATTCTACATAGTGAATCCGTGTTTGTGCCCAGGGAGAGCAGAAGATGGTAATGAAGAAACCGAGCCGCGAGGAAATGGAACAGGCCATACATCTGGCCGAGGCCATGCGTGAGAAAGGCAAGGACCAGTACAAGCTGGGCTACGTGTTGCTCTACCTGGAGGAGCGCAACAGGATTCTAGAAGACCTGCGCAAGAAAGCCGAATACTATGTGCGTTTCGGCATGGGGGAGCAGGAATTGCGCAACCTGCGCGTGGCCCTGGAAAAGCTCCACGAAATGGACGTGGAGGATGCGGATGATTCCTCCTTTTTTGCCAGGGAGTGACCGCTGTGGCGCCAACGGCTTGTCAAAGGCCGGCGCCTGCATGGTGGTGCGAGGATGCGGGAAGCCGCGGTCATTTCGATTGTTTGGGCAGGAATGTTTTGAAACATTCCGCCAGACTAAGACAGGATGTTGAAAAAGTTCCTTAATGAACTTTATTTAACCGTGAAAGTGGCAAGCCTAGTTTAATAAATCCATAATTATCAATGGCTTGTGTCTATCAATAGTGGTGGCAGATCCTTGTGCCACACGGGCTTGTGTTTTCCCTCCATGGCGGGCAGCGGGGCTTGGATCCACCGCGTGGGTCCAACGCGAATCCAAGGGATCAATAAATGTGCTATACATAGCATGCAAGCTATGTCCGGCTTGCAATAAAGCAAAATAAGAGGATCATAATCATGAAGAAAATGTTGACAGCCATTGGAGCCTTTTCAATAGCTGCGAGCATGGTGGCAGTACAGGCGGGCACAACCACTACGCCATCAGGCAGCTACGAGGAAGGTTTTACTGCGGAGGAGCTGGAGTCATCCATGCCGATGGGTTCGCCCGACGAATCCCTCAATCTTCCTACGCCCAACTCATATGGCGTGACCGACAGAAGCATCAGCGTCATTCCATGGGCGAGCTTTTTTCCCGGTTCTTCGTCAAGTTCTTATGTCCCAGGACCGGGCATAAATAGAAGATGTATAACGGGAGGTAATCCTTATCTGTATGCCAGCCTTCCGGATGATATTCCCGACGGGGCACTTGTAAAACAGATCGTTTTCTATGTCTATGACAACGACAGCACGAAAGGCTTCGGGGGTGGTATGCATGCCTATTATAGCGACTCCAGTGCTGGAACGAACTGGGCTGCTACATCGTTGTATCTATCAACTCCTACATCTACAACTGGAACGCCTGGTGACACCGTATCATGGAAAATCCTTACTTCACCTATCTTGATCGATCGGCGCCAGGATATCAATACAGATGGCAAGGTTGAAGTGGTGTCCTACGTATTGTGGGCCAATGTGGGCGGTACAGGGGATCTGTGTGTTTCCAATGCTCGTATCTTGTGGACACGCCAGGTCAGTCCGGCCCCGGCATCCGCCACCTTCAACGATGTACCCACTACGCATCAGTTCTTCCGCTATATCGAAGCACTGGCTGATTCCGGCATCACGTCGGGGTGTAATGCCAATAACTATTGTCCGGATGATCCTGTTACACGTGGTCAGATGGCGGTGTTCCTTGCCAAGGCCTTGGGGCTGCACTGGCCTGCCTCATAAGGGTTAAGGCGTAGCCGAAAATTTAAGCCTCCTGAAGCTGTGCTTCAGGAGGCTTTTAATTTCACCGGAATCCGTATGGGTATTGGGGTACAGAGCACAAGCTCTTGATTTGTCTCGGCTTTGGCATCCTGTTGCGTTCTATCTCTCTTCCTGCCCGGAATCCTAATGTGGTCGTGCCTCCGGGGGGGCGAGCAAATGCAACCCCTGCCTTATCAAGAAATTAGGAGCCTGGATGATGTGGCCCTGGAAATTTTCCCGTTCGGCAAGCCATTTTCCCTGCTTCATGATAAAATTGACCAGTTTACTCTCAATGAAACAGTTATGGAGGTTGCGATATGCCTTTCTATGAATACCGATGCAAGGCTTGCGACCACGAGTTGGAAGTCATGCAGAAAATGGGCGATGCGCCCCTCAAGGATTGCCCTGAATGTGGCAAGCCGGAGTTGCAGAAGCTCATTTCCGCGTCCGGGTTCCGTCTCAAGGGCGGTGGCTGGTACGAGACGGACTTCAAGTCCGGCAAGAAGAAAAACGTCGCTGATTCGGGCAAGGACAAGGCTTCGTCCGGGGGCGGTGGATGTGGCGGCGGCAGTTGCGGCTGTCATTGACGACTGAATCCCACACCCCGGTCTTCCGGGGTGTGTTCTTTGTGCAAACAACTTTATTGATATCCAGGGTTTGAATTCGATGCGTAGTCATTATTGTGGTGAACCCGGCCTGGAGCAGGTCGATGAAACAGTGGAACTTTGCGGCTGGGTGAACCGTCGCCGCGATCATGGGGGCGTGATCTTCATCGACCTGCGTGACCGCACCGGACTGATTCAGGTGGTTTACGATCCCGACGTGGAGGACGTGTTCGCCACGGCGGAGCGGGTGCGCACCGAGTATGTGCTGCGTGTCAAGGGGCGGGTGCGCCGCCGTCCCGAGGGCACGGTGAACCCTGAGATCCCCACCGGCGAGATCGAGGTGCTGGGCAAGGAGCTGGAGATTCTCAATGCAGCCAAGACGCCGCCCTTCGTACTGGACGACGAGGATGTTTCCGAGGAATTGCGCCTGCGCTACCGTTACATCGACCTGCGCCGTCCGGAGATGCTGGCGCGCATGCAGCTGCGTTCCACCGTCACCCGCCTGCTGCGGGAATATCTGGACAACAAGGGTTTCATGGACATGGAAACCCCCATGCTCACCAAGGCCACCCCGGAAGGCGCGCGGGATTATCTGGTGCCCAGCCGTACCCATGCGGGCAAGTTCTTCGCCTTGCCTCAGTCCCCCCAGCTGTTCAAGCAGCTGCTGATGATGTCCGGCATGGACCGCTACTACCAGATCGTGCGCTGTTTCCGCGATGAAGACCTGCGCGCCGACCGCCAGCCGGAGTTCACCCAGCTGGACGTGGAGATGTCCTTCATGAGCGAGGAACAGATCATGCAGCACATGGAAGACATGATCCGCGGCGTGTTCAAGGGCGCCCTGGACGTGGATTTGCCCGATCCCTTCCCCCGCATGACTTATGCCGAGGCCATGGAGCGTTTCGGCTCCGACCGTCCCGACCTGCGCTGCTCCCTGGAGCTGAAAGACGTGGCGGATCTCATGCGGGACGTGGACTTCAAGGTCTTCTCCGGTCCGGCTTCCGATCCCGATGGCCGTGTGGCCGCCCTGCGCGTACCCCAGGGAAGCAAGCTCAGCCGTAAGGAAATCGACGACTACACCAAGTATGTGGGCATCTATGGCGCCCGCGGCCTGGCCTACATCAAGGTCAACGAGTGGGCCGACAAGGGACGGGAAGGCCTGCAATCGCCGATCCTCAAGTTCCTGCCTGATGAAGCCGTGAACGGTATCATGGAACGCACCGGCGCCGAGGATGGCGACCTGATCTTCTTTGGCGCGGACAAGGCCACGGTGGTGAACGAGGCCCTGGGCGCCCTGCGTGTGAAGCTGGGCGAGGATCTGGGACTCATGGAAGGCGACTGGCGGCCTTTGTGGGTGGTGGACTTCCCCATGTTCGAATGGGACGAGAAGGAAAAACGCTGGACTTCCCTGCACCATCCTTTCACCGCGCCCCGGGAAGAAGACCTGGCGCTGCTGGACAGCGATCCCGGCAAATGCCTGTCCCGGGCCTATGACATGGTGCTCAACGGTACAGAGATCGGCGGCGGCTCCATGCGTATCCACCGTTCCGAGGTGCAGAGCAAGGTATTGAACCTGCTGGGCATAGACGAACAGGAGGCCGAGGACAAGTTCGGCTTCCTGCTCAACGCCCTGCAGTACGGCTGCCCGCCCCATGGCGGCCTGGCCTTTGGCCTGGACCGGCTGGTGATGCTCATGGCCGGCGCCCATTCCATCCGTGACGTCATGGCCTTCCCCAAGACCCAGACCGCAGCCTGCCTGCTCACGGAAGCACCCTCGGAAGTCTCGCCTGCCCAGTTGCGGGAGCTTTCCATCCGCCTGCGACTGCCGCAGAAGGAACAGGAAGAACAGTGATCAGAAGAGCGGCCCAGGCCGCTCTTTTGTAGTAACTGCCTCCCCGCGTGGAGGATGTCGTAAAAGCCTTCCCTGGGCTTCCCCCAAGGAGGAAAACTGCAGACATCCACGGATTCAGGGTAAACATGAGGGAAAACCTTTCCCTCACTCCTGTTCCAGCCACTCCAGCAGACGCCTGTCCGGCCAGTAGGCGCCCTGGGAGCCGCTCCTGTTGCAGACGAAGCCGGCGTGTCCCCCACCTTCGGTGAGTTCCAGCACCACCTCATCCGGCAGTTCTTGGGCTTCGGGCACCGTATGCGGCCACATGAAAGGGTCGTGACGGTCATGCAGGATCAGGGTGGGGACGCGGATGCCAGGTATGAACTGGCGGCAGCTGCAACGCCGGTAATAGTCGTCTGCTCCCGTGAAACCATGTAGTGGTGCGGTAATGTATTCGTCGAACTGGCGGAAGTTGCGGATCTGCTCCAGGTCCAGGTCAAGGGGCGAAGGCATGCGGCTGAATTTTTCCCGGTACTTGCGCTTCAGGCTGTCCAGGAGGTGCTTTTGGTAAAGGCGGGAAAATCTCTGGTCCAGGCGGTCGGCAGCATGGTCGAGGAGAAAGGGCACGGACACGGCCATGGCCCGCTGGATACCTGCCCCTGTTCCTTGTTCTCCCAGCCATTTCAGCAGCAGGTTTCCCCCCAGGGAGAAGCCGATGATGGCATGCACGGGCCGCCCCCGGCTGCTGTGGATATGTGCGGTGACAGTCTGCAGCTCGGCGCTGTCGCCGCTGTGATAACTGCGTGGCAGGCGGTTGGGTTCACCGCTGCAGCCGCGAAAGTGCAGCATGCAGGCGAGGTAGCCGGCCTCTGCCAGTATCTTCAACAGGGGACGGGTATAGTGGGAATTCAGGCTGCCTTCCAGGCCGTGCAGGAGCAGCACTATGGCTGCGCCCTCCTTCCCGTACCAGCTCAGGTCCAGGAAGTCGCCATCCGGCAGCTCCATGCGTTCACGATGCAAAGCCAGTGTGGGGCGGTGCCGGAACAGGCTGGGCCAGAGGGTGGGGGCATGGGGGCCGGGCAGCCACCATGCCGCTTCGAAAGCGCTTTCGATGATGGGCATGGTGACTCGCCGCGGCTACTGACGGGGGGGAGGCGGTGGATTGGGGGAGTTGGGTACTATGCCCACTTCGTCGCCATCCTCGAGGCGGGTGAAGGGTTCGGCAAACTGCCGGTTCACTGTCACTCGCACATTGTCCTCCGCCAGCAGATAGCCGCGCTCCAGCTTGCGCATGCCCAGTACCTTCAGCAAATCCTGCACGGTCTTCACCCGGTTGGCGGGCAGGCTGAGCCGCTCTTCCTGGGTGCCCAGCTTGTTCACCAGGTAGTTGAAATACATGATGCGCAGATCGATGGTTTCCTTGTCGCCGCCATTTTCGCCGGCTTCCCGGGACAGGCCGAATCTGTCCAGGCTTTCCAGATATTCCTGCCAGTATTTTTCCTGGTTCTTTCCCAGGTCATAAAGGCGTTCCCAGGAATAGATGCCCGTGTCATGGCCATCATCGAAGATGATGTGCAGGGCGTAGCTGCCTTTGGGCTCCAGGTGTTCGATGTTCACCTTCTTCTTGCCGCTTTCCGGACGTTCGCTGCCGGCGACCTCGGCGGCGGGGGAGAAAACCCGCAGGTATTCACAGGGATACTGGAAGCTCGCGCCATCGGAAAAATCCACGCTCAGCAGGCGGGACTTCTTGTGCAGCGCGATGCTCGTGGGTTGTGGATGTTCTGTATCACTCATTGCCGGGATTTACTTTGCTTTGGAAAGGATGCGGATGCTGGCATGATACCTGGGAAAGCGCAAATGTCCCTGATGTCGCTTTTGTGAACCTTTTCCCGATGGACGAATCTTTTTTGAGAAGACTGAGCGTTCTTTGAACGACGTCATGTTGTCAAACTCCCCTGTCCTGTATCCTCTCGCTCTGAACTTGGATTCGGAAGTCACCCATGAAGCACTGCCGCGGCTTTGTCCAGCTGTTGCTGGGAGGCGCTTTTTTTGTGTTTGCCACCCTGCCTGCATGGGCCGATGACTGGTTGTATACGGTCAAGCC
Organism: Sedimenticola sp.; assembly: GCA_027026755.1. GTDB lineage: Bacteria > Pseudomonadota > Gammaproteobacteria > Chromatiales > Chromatiaceae > Thiolapillus. The sequence continues at coordinate 52,452 of JALVNE010000235.1, forward strand.
TGGTGACACGGTCTGGGATCTCAGTCACCGCATGCTCAAGGACTGGCGCTATTGGAAGGATATCCTGAAACGCAATGATATCAAGGATGCCACCACCGTTCGCCCCGGTACGCGGATCGCCATTCCCCTGTATGTGGTGCGGAAAGAACATTCCGAAGCAAGAGTGGAGGCGGTTCACGGCGAGGTGCGGCTCATCCAGGATGGTGGAACCAAGCCCTTGCCCCTCAAGCCCGGCATGGCTTTGTCCGTTGGGGACTTGGTGGTTACCGCGGACGAAAGTACCGCCCTGCTGTCTTTGGAAGACGGCAGCACCATACTGATTCAAGAGCAGAGCGAGGTGGAATTCACCCGTCTGCGCCGGCTTGGAGGCGGAGAGTATCTGGATACGAAGGTCCGGGTGCATAAGGGTGGACTGCAAATGGAGGCCAACCCTTCCCATGGTCCGGATAACAGTTATGTGATACAGACCGCCGCAGCCAGTACCGCCGTCAGAGGCACGAAGTTCAGGGTGGGTGTGAGTGGACATGCCTCCCGCACGGAAGTGCTGCAGGGCCGGGTGGCTGTGGGTAATGCCCTGGGCAGTGTTCAGGTGCCGGAGAATTATGGAACCCTGGTGGAGAAGGACCTGCCACCCGTGAAGCCCGTGCGGCTTCTGGCGGCGCCCGATCCCGATGCCGTGCCTGCGGTGGTGAGATATCTTCCCCAGGTCGTGAAGCTCGACGGCCCCCCGGAGGCCACTGGCTACCATGTTCAGATTGCCACCGACCAAGCCTTCGTCCGGCTGGTGCTGGACAGAAAGGTGAAGGATCGTTTCATGATCGACCAGGCCCTTCCCGATGGCCATTATCACGTCCGGATTCGGGCCGTGGATGTCCGGGGCCTGGAAGGTAAGGATGCCGTCACCCGCTTGCAGGTGGATGCCCGTCCGGAACCACCTTTGGTGCGCCAGCCGCTTTCGGGCAGACCCCTGCATGCGGGTGAACTGCTCTTTTCCTGGGCGGACGTGGACGGTGTGGATGCGTATCTGTTCGAACTGGCGGCAGACGAGGCATTTTCCCATGTCAAGGTCAGGGAAAGGGTGGACGGAACGAAAATCAAGCTCACTGTGGCCGAGGGTGACTGGTATTTCCGCGTCACTTCGGTGATGGGAGACGGCAGGAAAGGCCCACCCGGTCATCCCATTGAACTCCACGTGCTTCCTGTTCCCGCCACTCCTGAATCCGAGCCGCCAGCTTTGGAGAAAGGCAGGCTGGTATTGGCATGGCAGGCCGTGGAGGGAGTTGCCGGCTATAACGTGCAGCTGGCCACCGACCGGGAATTTCAGAATCTGGTGGTGAACCAGACCACCAGTAAGGCGTCTCTGGCGTTGCCCCGGCCGCCCAGTGGCTATTATTTCTTCCGTCTGCGTTCGGTGGACGCGGAGGGTTACCAGGGACGTTTTGGTTCGCCACAGGGTTTTGAAGTCGAACCAGAGACTTACTGGCCCCTGGCGATTTTTGCTATTGCCGCGGCTTTGCTGCTTCTTTAGCAGGATGCCGAAAAACGGTATTTTTCAACGCCCTGCTGGATTTGGATGAGAGCAAGGAGACGAAAGCTTTGACAGGAATGTTTACAAGAACCACGGCGGCCTATGTGCTGGTCACCGTGCTGCTTGCTCTGCTCATCGATGCCAGCGGGCTGACCTGGCGCCTGGAGCAGATAGTCGTCGATGCGGAACTCCAGCTGGTTCGGGCGCCAAGGGGGGGGGATGCCGCCATCATCGCCATCGATGAAAAAAGCCTCGCCAGGATAGGGGCCTGGCCATGGAGCCGCGCGCTGCACGCCCGCTTGCTGGACAGATTGAAAGAAGCCGGCAGCGGTCCCGTGGCCTTCGATATCCTGTTTGCCGATCCGCACCGGGATGATGTTGCCGGCGACCAGGCTTTCGCGGCAGCGCTGGCCCGGCATGGCCGGGTGGTGCTGGCCATGACCGGCGATCAGGACATCCACAGCGACGCTGTTTCTGAAATCCTTCCCCGTCCCCTGTTTGCCAGGGCCGCGGCGGCCATTGGTCACACGGATATGCCCGCGGATCGGGACGGCATCTTGCGGGGCGTGTTTTTGTTGGCAGGCTCGGGATCGCCGCATTGGCCGCAGCTGGCCCTGGCCACGCTCTACCTGGGAGGCCGGTACCGGGTGGCAAAATTGCCAGGCTGGAACCTGACAAATCAGGAACCCCATGAAGTGGGCCGATGGGTCAGAGATCACAGAATCCGCTTCCCGTTCACCAGGAAAATGGGCCGCATACCCGTGTTTTCCTTCGTGGATGTGCTCGAGGGGCGGGTGAACAAATCGCAGCTGAAAGGCAAGACGTTGTTCGTCGGGGTCACGGCCCAGGGCCTGCAGCGGGCATTCCTCACTCCGGGAGTCAGGACAAAGCTCATGCCCGGGGTGGAAGTACATGCCAATGTACTCAATGCCCTGGAGCAGAATACCTTGCTGAACGAATTGTGGGGCTGGCCGCGTTGGCTGGCGGTAACCATCCTGGCTGCTCTGGGGGGCTGGGTGATTGCCCTGTTTCGGGGGCACTGCGCCTGGAAGGGGTTTGGCCTGGGGTTGTTGGTGACAGCGCTCAGCGCCCTGGCCCTGCTGCTTTTCTTTGGGTATATCACCCCCAATATCCCGGTGTGGACCAGTCTTGCCGCTGTTGCCCTGTTCGTCAACCGGCGCCAGGTTCTTCATCTCAGGGACAGCTCCAGCCGTGACAAGCTCACGGGCCTGTGCAACAGATCGGCCTTCGATGAACATTTCCAGAGGATGTGGCATATCAATATGAGGCACCGGCGTCCCCTGTTCCTGCTCATCCTGGATGTGGATCACTTCAAGAAGCTCAACGATTCCATGGGGCACCTGCAAGGTGACGAGGTCTTGCGGCAACTGGGGGATTATCTGGGAAGCAAGGTGCGCCGGGCGGGCGACCATGCCTGCCGCATCGGTGGCGAGGAGTTTGCCATATTGCTGGATATGGAATCACCGGACATGCGGCCGGTCAGGGACTACGCCCAACAGATCGTCGATGAAGTGCAATCCCTGGGCATCAGTTTTTCTCATGGTAAAGACGAGTATTCCCTCACCGTGAGCATCGGCTGCGCCAGTGCGATTCCCGGAAGAACAACTTCACCTGACACTTTGTTCGAAGCCGCGGATCAGGCCCTGTACCAGGCCAAGCATGCCGGTCGCAACCAGGTCTGCTGCTATCAGTCAGACAAGCAGCCCGCTGTTGCGGATGCCGTCGAAAATAAACTGTATGGCCAGTGAGCACAGCAGTACGCCGAATACACGGTTGATGACCCGCATGCCGGTCACGCCCAGCAGTCTCTCCAGCTTTCCCGCCACCAGCAGCAGCATCAGCGAAATCAGCATCACCAGCAGCAGCATGGCGATGACCACGGCGCTCCTGCCAATGTCCCCATGGGACTTGGCCATGATGAGAATCACCGCGCCCATGGTTCCGGGGCCGGCAAGCAGCGGGGTGGCCAGGGGGAATACGGAGATATCGGCGCGATCCTCGGCTTCCCGGGATTCCGCCCGGGTGGTGGACATGGCGCCGGAGTTGCGCGCGAACACCAGGTCTATGCCCATGAGCAGCAGCAATATGCCGCCGGCGGTGGTCAGGGCCGCCAGGGAAATGCCCAAATGCCCCAGCAGGGGCTTGCCGAAAAAGGCGAACAGCAACAGCAGAACCGTGGCGATGGCCACGCCGCGCAAGGCCATGCGGCGCCGCTCCGCCGGGCTGTTGTCCGCCGTCAGGGCGGCGAACATGATGGCGGAATCCACCGGCGCCACGGTGGCGAAGAACGTTGTGAAGGCAATGGCGGCTGTTTCCAGCATGAGGATTCCGGGATGGTTCCGAAAGCCGGAGTGTAGCAGGAATTTCGGCGTTTGAATCCAGTCCCAGCCATCCTGGCGCTCATGGTAGAATCCCGCGATGAGCCGATGGAGATGAAGCCGTGGAAAACGCCGGTTCAGCCGGTGTTTTTCCGCGAGGCTTTCCGCATTCAATACAGTTCTACGAGGTAAGAAATGGCAGGTCACAGTAAATGGGCGAACATCAAGCACAAGAAGGCGGCGAATGACAAGAAGCGGGGCAAGCTCTGGTCCAAGCTGATCCGGGAAGTGACGGTGGCGGCCAAGGAGGGAGGCGGCGACATCGAGGCCAACCCCCGCCTGCGCCTGGCCGTGGACAAGGCCAAGGGCGCCAACATGCCGGCAGATACCATCGAGCGGGCCATCAAGCGTGGCGCTGGCGGCATGGAGGGCGAGAACTACGAGGAGATCCGCTACGAAGGCTATGGCCCCGGCGGCACCGCCATCATGGTGGACTGCATGACCGACAACCGCAACCGCACCGCCTCCGAGGTGCGCCATGCCTTCACCAAGCATGGCGGCAATCTGGGTACGGACGGCTCCGTGGCCTACCTGTTCGTGAAGAAGGGCATCATCAGCTTTGGCCCCGGGGCCGATGAAGACACCATCATGGAAGCGGCCCTGGAGGCTGGCGCCGACGACATAGTCACCAATGACGATGGCAGCATCGACGTGTTCACCACGCCCGAGGAGTTTTCCGACGTGAAGCAGGGCATGGAAGAGGCCGGTCTGACCCCCGATCATGCCGAGGTGAGCTTCGAGGCCACCACCAAGGCGGAAATGGACCAGGAAGGGGCGGAAAAGCTCATGCGTCTCATCGATGCCCTGGAAGACCTGGACGACGTGCAGGAAGTCTATTCCAACGCCGAGATCTCCGACGAAATCATGGAGTCCCTGGGCGCTTGAGGATACTGGGCATAGATCCGGGCTCCCGGGTGACGGGATTTGGCGTCATCGACTCCGATGGCCGCCACAGCCGCCATGTTCACAGCGGCTGCATACGCACCGACAGCAAGGATTTTCCCGCCCGCCTGGCCGAGATATTCAAGGGCATCTCCGAGGTCCTGGAGGAACATGCCCCCGAGCAGGTGGCAGTGGAGCAGGTGTTCATGGCGGCCAATGCCGCCTCGGCCCTGAAACTGGGCCATGCCCGGGGCGCCGCCATTACTGCGGCCGTGGTGGCGGATCTGCCCGTCTATGAATACACGCCGCGCGCCGTGAAGCTGGCCCTGGTGGGTACGGGCGCTGCCGAGAAGGAACAAGTCCAACACATGATCCGCCTGCTGCTGGGACTGCGGCAGCCCATGGGACTGGATGAGTCGGACGCCCTGGCCGTGGCCCTGTGTCATGCACATACCAGCGTCAATGCGCAGAAACTGAGGGGAATGTCATGATCGGCCTGCTGCGTGGCCGGGTGCTGACCAAACAGCCGCCCTCCCTGCTGCTGGAGGTCAATGGCGTGGGATACGAGGTGGAAGCGCCCATGTCCACCTTCTATGATCTGCCCGAGGGCGATCAGGAAGTGGTGCTCTACACCCACCTGATGGTGCGCGACGACGCCCACAACCTGTTCGGCTTCATCCGCGAGAGCGACCGCGCCCTGTTCCGCGCCCTGCTCAGGGTCAATGGCGTGGGGGGCAAGATGGCCCTGGCCATTCTTTCCGGCATGACCGCGGACGAATTTGCCCTTCATGTCCAGTCCGGCGACGTCAAGGCCTTGTGCCGTCTGCCCGGGGTGGGCAAGAAGACCGCCGAGCGCCTCATCATCGAAATGCGCGACCGTCTGGAGAAGGTGGAAGCCGCGGGCGCCGCGCCTGTCCTTTCCGGCGGTGCGGCAGCGGCTCCTTCCGCCGACGGTGATGCCGTCAGCGCCCTGGTGGCTCTGGGCTACAAGACTGCCGAGGCCACGCGCATGGTGGCTGCCGTGTTCACCCCGGACATGGACACCGAAACCGTCATCCGCCTCGCTCTGCGGGGCAAGGCAGGGGGCTAGACCGGAATGGAAGAACAACGCCTCATCGATCCCGCAGCCGCCATGGATGACGTGCAGCTGGACAGGGCCATCCGGCCGCGCCTGCTGCGGGACTACGTGGGCCAGCCGGCGGTGAAGGAGCAGATGGAAGTCTTCATCCCCGCCGCCCGGCAGCGGGGCGAGGCCCTGGATCATGTCCTCATCTTCGGCCCGCCGGGCCTGGGCAAGACCACCCTGGCCCATATCATCGCCAACGAGATGCAGGCCCAGCTGCACCAGACCTCCGGCCCGGTGCTGGAGCGGGCCGGGGACCTGGCGGCCCTGCTCACCAATCTGCAGCCCCATGACGTGCTCTTCGTGGACGAGATTCACCGCCTCAGCCCGGTGGTGGAAGAAGTGCTCTACCCGGCCATGGAGGACTACCAGCTGGACATCATGATTGGCGAGGGGCCGGCAGCGCGCTCCATCAAGGTGGACCTGCCGCCTTTCACCCTGGTGGGGGCCACCACCCGCGCCGGTCTGCTCACCTCACCCCTGCGCGACCGCTTCGGCATCGTGCAGCGCCTGGAGTTCTACAGCCAGGAAGACCTCACCCGCATCGTGCAGCGTTCGGCGGACATCCTGGCCATGGAGATCGACCCCGAAGGGGCGGGGGAGATCGCCCGACGTTCCCGGGGCACGCCGCGCATCGCCAACCGCCTGCTGCGCCGGGTGCGTGACTACGCCCAGGTGAAGGGCGATGGCAGAATCACCGCGGCGATCGCCGATGCCGCATTGTCCATGCTCAAGGTGGACGCCAACGGCATCGACCACATGGACCGCCGCCTGCTCATGACCATGCTGGAGAAATTCGATGGCGGGCCCGTGGGGGTGGACAGCCTGGCAGCGGCCATCGGCGAGGAACGGGGCACCATAGAGGATGTGCTGGAGCCCTTCCTCATCCAGCAGGGCTTTCTCATGCGCACGCCCCGGGGCCGGGTGGCCACCCGCCGCGCTTTCGAGTATTTCGGCTTCAAGCCGCGGCGCGAAGCCGCCGTGGACGACCTGTTTGGGGAGGCGGAATGAACTATCGTTTTCCCGTGCGGGTCTATTACGAGGATACGGACGCTGCCGGCATCGTGTACTACGCCAATTATTTCCGCTTCATGGAACGAGCGCGCACGGAATGGTTGCGGCATCTTGGCTTCGAACAGGATGCCCTGCGCGACCAGTACGGCATCGTCTTCGTGGTGCGCAGTGCCCGGGCAGATTATCTTCGGCCCGCGTGGTTCAACGACCTGCTGTGGGTGACCGGGGAAGTTCGCGACCACAGCCGCACCGCCATGACCATCGGCCAGGACGTCCTGCGCCAGGACGATGACAGCCTGTTGTGCAGGGGGGAAGTCGGCATCGTGTGCGTGAACATCGAATCCTTCCGTCCTGCACCCATACCCGGAATCATTCTGGAGAAACTGAAAGATGCAGACTGAGCTTTCCTTCCTGCAGCTGGTGCTCGACGCCAGTCCCCTGGTACAGCTGGTCATGGCCAGCCTGCTGCTGGCCTCGGTGCTGTCCTGGACGGCCATCTTCGACCGGGCCCGCACCCTGCGCAAGGCGCGCCGGGCAGCGGATGAGTTCGAGGACAAGTTCTGGTCCGGGGGCGACCTGGGCAAGCTGTACCGCGGCCTGGACCGCTATCCCGACGAGATCCAGGGCATGGCCATGGTATTCCATGCCGGGTTCCGGGAGTTTGCCCGCCTCAAGGACGCCTCGGGCATGGACCCCATGGCCGTGGTGGAAGGCGCCCGGCGCGCCATGCGCGTGGCCATGAGCCGGGAGATGGACGCCCTGGAGCGGCATTTGTCCTTCCTCGCCACCGTGGGTTCCACCAGCCCTTATGTGGGCCTGTTCGGCACGGTCTGGGGCATCATGAATTCCTTTCACGCCCTGGGCAATGTCAAGCAGGCCACCCTCAACCTGGTGGCGCCGGGCATCGCCGAGGCTCTCATTGCCACGGCCATGGGCCTGTTCGCCGCCATTCCCGCCGTGGTGGCCTACAACAAGTACGCGGATGCCGTGCAGCGCCTGGAGAACCGCTATGAAGACTTTGCCGAGGAATTCGCCAATATCCTCCAGCGCCAGGTGCACATGCTGGCCGGGAGCAGCTGATGTCGCGCCGGGGCAGAAAACTCCGTCCCATGGGCGAGATCAACGTGGTGCCTTACATCGACGTGATGCTGGTGCTGCTGGTGATATTCATGATCACCGCCCCCCTGCTCACCCAGGGGGTGAAGGTGGACCTGCCCAAGGCGGACGCCAGACCCATGGAGGAGGATGCCAAGCGTCCCCTGGTGCTCAGCGTGGACAAGGAAGGCGTGTTTCATCTCACCTATGACGACGACCGTACCCGTACCCTGGACGAGGAAGAACTGCAGCGCCAGGCCGCCGCCATCATCGCCGCCAATCCCGGCATCCCGGTGCTGGTGAAAGGCGACAAGGACGTGGATTATGGCCGGGTGGTGCATGCCATGGTGTTGCTGCAGAAGGCGGGCGCGCCCAACATCGGTCTGCTCACCGATCCTGTCGAATAATGCTGGAAGTCATCCGCCGACATCCCCTGGGTTTCGTGCTGGCGGTGCTCATGCACCTGGCCATTGTGGCCCTGATGATCTTCGGCCTGGACTGGCTCAATCCGCCCAGACCCGTGAAGCCTGCGGGGCCAATCGTCCAGGCCACCCTCATCGATACCACCCAGCTCAAGCGTCTGCAGGAAGAGAAGGAGAAGGCAAAACAGCAAGCCCTGGAAAAACAGCGCAAACTGGAAGAAAAGAAGAAAGCGGAAGCCCGGAAGAAAGCCGAGGAAAAACGCCGCCGGGAAGCCGAAGCCAGGCGCCGCGAGGAGGAGAAGAAAAAGGCCGAGCAGCAGCGCAGGGAAGAACAGAGAAAAAAAGCCGAAGCCGAGAAACAGCGTAAACTGGCCCTGAAGAAAAAGGAAGAGGAAAAGAAGAAAAAGGCGGAACTCGAACGCCAGCGCAAGCTCAAAGAAAAGAAGCGCAAGGAAGCCGAGCGCAGAAAGGCGGAGGCGAAGAAGCAAGCCGAGGCGAAGAAAAAGGCAGAGGCAGAACGCAAGCGCAAGGAAGCCGCGCGCAGGAAGGCCGAGGCCGAGAAAAAGCGCAAGGCCAGGGAAGCGGCGGAGCGCAAGGCGCGGGAAGCCGAGCTTCAGGCTCAATGGGAAGCCGAACAAGAAGGCCGTGAGCGGGCCAGCGTGACCGCTGCCATCCAGCGCAAGGTGCAGAACAACTGGCTGCGGCCGCCGTCTGCCGGCAGGGAAGGGCTGGAAGCCACCGTGCGGGTGCGGCTCAATGAAAGAGGCTCTGTATTGCTGGTTCAGGTGGTAAAATCCAGCGGCAATGCTGCCTTCGACCGCTCCGTGGTGACGGCGGTGAACAAGGCGGACCCCCTGCCCATGCCGAAGTCTCCGCGGCTGATATCGGAGTTCAGGGATTTCACATTCATATTCAGGCCCACGAAATGAAGAAACTGTTTGCATTGCTGGTGTTGCTGCTGATGTTCGCCTCCCAGGCCCAGGCCCGGCTGGTCATCGAGATCACCGAAGGCGTGGAAGGCGCCCTGCCCATCGCCGTGGTGCCTTTCAAATGGACGGGAGACCCGGCGCGGCCGCCTTCCCAGGCCATTGGCCGCATCGTGGCCGCCGACCTGCAGCGCAGCGGCTATTTCAAGACCCTGGACGAAAACCGGATGCTGGCCCGGCCGTCCACCATGGCGGAAGTGGACTTTCGTGACTGGCGGGCCCTGAAGCAGGAAAACCTGGTGGTGGGCAGCATCGAGCCCAACGGCCCCGGCGGGTACAAGGTTCGTTTTCAGCTGTTCGACGTGTACCAGGCCTCCCAGCTCATCGGCTACAGCTTCACCACCACGGAGAAGGATCTGCGCGCCATTGCCCACCATATCGCCGACCTCATCTACGAAACTCTCACGGGCACCCGGGGCGCCTTTGCCACCCGCATTGCCTATGTGGTGTCCGAGGGCAGTTTGGAAGCGCCCCGGATTTCCCTGCGCATTGCCGATTCCGACGGTTACAACGCCCAGACCATCGTTTCTTCTTCCGAGCCCCTCATGTCTCCGGCCTGGTCGCCGGATGGCCGCAAGCTGGCCTATGTCTCCTTCGAGAACGGCCGGCCTTCCATCTGGATACAGGAAGTGTTCACGGGGAAACGGGAGAAAATCACCAGCTTCAAGGGGATAAACGGCGCTCCGGCCTGGTCACCGGACGGTCGCTACCTGGCCTTGGCCCTGTCCAAGGACGGGAACCCGGACATCTACATCATGGATCTGTCGAGAAGAAAGCTACGCCGCCTGGTGAGTCACTGGGCCATAGAAACCGAGCCGGCCTGGTCGCCGGATGGCCGCAAGCTGCTGTTCACCTCCGACCGGGGTGGTTCGCCGCAGATTTACCAGGTTTCCGTAACCGGTGGAAATGTTCAGCGCCTTACCTTCGAAAACCAATATAATGCTCGTGCATCCTATGCGCCGGACGGGAAATCCATTACCCTCATTACCAGGGTGGGCAGCCAGTACCGTATCGGCGTCATGGATCTGGAAACCGGCTCCATTACCGTGCTCACGGATGGTACGCTGGACGAATCGCCCAGTTTCGCGCCCAATGGCAGTATGATCATCTATGCGACACGTCATGGGGGCAAAGGGGTATTGGCGGCCGTGTCCACGGACGGTCGGGTCAAACAGCGCTTGGCGCTGCAATCAGGGGATGTGCGGGATCCGGTATGGTCCCCGTATTACAAATAGGTAGGAGAATCTGCGTATGAAAACATTGAAAATACTGTTGTTGCCGTTGGTGCTGGCCATGCTGGTGCTGTCTGGCTGTAGTTCCACGGGTGGCGCCAAGAACGGCGGTGAAGCTGGCGCGGGAAGCGGCACGGGTGGCGAAAGCGGCACCAGTACCTCCGCGGCGGGAGGTGGTGGCGGCTGGACCGGGTCACCCCTGGAAGACCCCAACAGCCCATTGTATGAAAAGGTGGTGTATTTCGATTTTGACAGATCGGAGATTCGCCCGGAATATGTGGACACCCTGCGTGCCCACGCCGAGTATCTGGTGAACACGCCATCTGCGCGCGTGGTCATCGAAGGCCATTGTGACGAGCGTGGTTCCCGGGAGTACAACATTGCTCTGGGCGAGCGCCGCGCCAACTCCGTGAAGCGTTTTCTCGAGGCAGAGGGTGTGAGTCCCGCGCAGCTCGATACCGTGAGTTATGGTGAAGAGCGTCCCGTGGACCCCGGCCACAATGAAGAAGCCTGGGCCAAGAACCGCCGTGCGGAGCTGGTCTATCAGTAACAGCCGGGCGGTACCCACCATCGAGACTCCGTGAGCCCCGGCTCACGGAGTCTTTTTGGAATCGGAGGCGAGTATGAACAAGATCCCAGTGTCGCTGTTGTCGGGCCTGTTGCTGGTGTCCACGGCCGGCGTCCATGCCGGGGATGATGCGCTGGAACAGCGCTTGCAGCGCCTGGAGCGCCGGGTCGGGCATATCACGGAACTCATGCTGGAGGTCCAGGCCCTGAAACGCAGCAACCGGGAACTCCAGGGACAGATCGAGGAGCAGCAGCATGCCCTGGAGCGCCTGCGCAAGAAACAGCGGGAGCTGTACCTGGACCTGGATGAGCGCCTGAGCCATCTGCAGCAAGGCGCCGCACCCGCGCCCGCAACGGGGGCGGGCGGGGAGGGCATGGCCGCCGTGCCGGCTTCTCCCCCTGAAACCGCTCCGGTATCGTCCGCGCCGACAGCTGCCCCTGTCACAGGCGCCACGGTTGCCGATCCCGCGGTCATGCAGGCGGAATACGACAAGGCCTATGCCTACCTGCATCCTTCCCGGCGGGAGTACAAGAAGGCCATTGCCGCCTTCCGGGCCTTCGTAAAGAAATATCCCGGAAGCGACCTGGCGGACAACGCCCTGTACTGGTTGGGCGAGAGTTATTACGTCACCCAGGACAATGCCAATGCCCTGAAGGCCTTCGAGCGTGTCCTGGCCGAGTATCCGGACAGCGACAAGGCGCCTGGCGCCCTGCTCAAGAAAGGCTATATCCTGGATGCCATGGGCAAGCGCAGCGAGGCACGCAAGATCCTGCAGCAGGTGCAGAGCCGTTATCCCGGCTCATCAGCGGCCAGCATGGCCAAGGCGCGCCTGAAGCACATGAACAAGTAGTGCTGCGCATCACCGAGATCTTTCATTCCATCCAGGGAGAAAGCCGCAGCCTGGGCTGGCCCACGGTGTTCGTGCGCCTCAGCGGCTGCCCCCTGCGCTGTGGATATTGTGATACCGCCTACGCCTTCAGGGGCGGGGAATGGATGGAGAACGAGGACATCTGCCACCAGGTGGCGGAATTCGGCTGCCGCCATGTGACGGTGACCGGGGGAGAACCCCTGGCCCAGAAGGACGTGCTGCCCCTGCTGGCCGGCCTGTGTGATGCAGGATACGAGACGTCCCTGGAAACCTCGGGCAGCCTGGATATCTCCGGCGTGGATCCACGGGTTTCCATCGTCATGGATATCAAGACGCCGGGTTCCGGAGAAGTGGACAGGAACCGCTGGGAAAACCTGGCCCTGTTGCAGGAGAAAGACCAGATCAAGCTGGTCATCAGCGACCGGGAAGACTACGAATGGGCCAGGACACTGCTCCGCGAGCGTAGGCTGGCGGATATCACGGAAGTGCTGTTTTCCCCGGTGCAGGGGCAGCTTGCGCCGGCAGAGCTGGCGGACTGGATACTGGAAGATCGCCTGCCCGTGCGTTTTCAGTTGCAGCTGCACAAGATCCTGTGGGGAGACGAGAAGGGAAGATGAGTGACGAGCAGAAGAAAGCCGTGGTGCTCCTGTCTGGAGGGCTGGATTCCGCCACTGTCCTGGCCATTGCCCGGCACAGGGGATACGCCTGTCATGCCCTGAGCTTCGATTACGGTCAGCGGCACGATGCCGAGCTGCAGGCTGCCCGTCGGGTAGCTGGGGCTCTGGGTGTGGTGGAACACAAGATCCTGTCCCTGGATCTGGGGGATATTGGCGGCTCGGCCCTCACCGACACGGCCATCGATGTGCCTGAGGAGGCTGGGGAGGGTATTCCCGTGACCTATGTTCCCGCGCGCAACACGGTTTTTCTCTCTCTTGCCCTGGGCTGGGCAGAAGTGTTGGGGGCCAGAGACATCTTCATCGGGGTGAATGCCGTGGACTATTCCGGTTATCCGGACTGCCGCCCCGAGTTCATCCAGGCCTTTGAAAGACTGGCCAACCTGGCCACGCGGGCGGGCGTGGAAGGCAAGGGCTTCCGGATACAGGCCCCGCTGATCCACATGAGCAAGGCCGAGATCATCCGCACCGGCGTCGAACTCGGCCTGGACTATGGGCTCACGGTATCCTGCTACCAGGCCGATGAACAGGGTTGTGCCTGCGGCCGCTGTGATTCCTGTCGCCTGCGGGCCCAGGGCTTTGCCGAAGCGGGGGTTGCCGATCCCTCTTGTTACTCTTCGAAAAAAGGTAAAAAAAGTATTTGAGAGATGGCGTCTTCACTGTATAATGCGCGCTCTTTCGGGCCGTTAGCTCAGTCGGTAGAGCAGTTGACTTTTAATCAATTGGTCGGGCGTTCGAATCGCCCACGGCCCACCATATAAATCAAAGGCTTGCGTCATCTTGGCGTGAGCCTTTTTCTTTTGTCCCGGTTTGGGCACAAGTGCAGGTCATCTTGGGATTTGCTGAGATCACGGATTCCGGGCAGGGTTCAGGCAGGAGGTATTGGCGTTTTCTCACCGCCTGAATCTGTCCCGCATTCCCGGCACCAGCTCCCCAATGAATGCCTGGTGAAAGCCTATCCACAGCACCAGCGGCGTCACCGCCGGCAGAATGAGGTAACCAAACTGGTAGCCCAGGGCCACCAGCTCCTTCTGGTAGGCGCTGAATCCCAGTTGAGCCGACATGGCGGTTTCCAGTTTGAACAGCAGGGTCATGAGAATCTCGAAGCTCACGCCCCAGGTCTGGGCAAGCACCAGGACGATGAAACCGATGATCCAGTGTATCCATTTGGCCCGTTCCTCATCGGGGGTCGCCAGTATCAGCGCCGTGTACAGGGGAATGCTGTAGCCATAGGCCAGGGAGTTGACGCTGAACAGCAGTTCCGCCTTCTGTCCCGCCGGTACTTTGAGGTTGGCCGGTGGTTCGAACTGCAGAACCACGTTCAACACATGGCCCTTGAACTCGATGTCCTTGATGAAATCTGGCAGCCAGCCGGTCATCAGCGTATCCGCGATGAAAAAGGTAGGCAGGCCGATGACGCCGCGCATGTAGTACCACACGGCAAAACAGATGGGTAGCCAGAGCACCACATTGAGCATGAAGGTCTTGACCGGGCTAGGCGGCATCGGCGGTTTTCTCCTTCGGCGGGATGAAGCGCAGCCAGATGAGGAAGACGATGAGCACGTCCAGCATGATGAGGGCCTGCCAGATGTACAAATGCGCCCAGTCGAAAGCCGTCTTGTTCCACTGGCCCAGGTAGAACAGGGTGATGATGCGCAGCAGGTTCATGACCTGGATGGCCACAAAGCCGCTGCCGATACCAATGAGCTTGAGCTTCCAGGGAGCGGGCATGGCCAGCATGGCGGCCACCAGCACGATGGTGGCTTCCACGCCGTTGCAGCCGGCTTCGATGGCCACGGCGAAACCGCTGTCCTGGTCACGGATGATGTTGCTGTAGGCAATGACGCCATCATCGAAGCGCTGCACCAGCCAGGCGCTCAGGGAGGCGATGGACTGGGTGAAGGGAATGACGACGGCCTGCTGTATGGGGCGGGTCAGTTCCGCCGTGAACAGCGCGCCCTGTATGACAAGAAAGATGATGAAGAAACGCAGCATGGAAACGGGGAGAGTCCCTGTTCATTGATCCTGTGCCGATGGTAAACCAATCCTTTGATTCTGGCCAATGGCGCCAGTCTGGCACTGTCAGCATTTCTCTGGTGTGCGGGCCATGGCCCAGATCTCAATCTGTTCCACCCCCGCTCGTTTGAGCGCCAGGGCGGCTTCCCTCGCGGTGGCGCCCGTGGTCACGATGTCGTCGATGGCCGCCACGTGACGGTATGCTCCGCTGTTGTCGAAATGAAAGCAGCCGCGCAGGTTGTCCTGGCGTTCTTTCCTGGACAGCCTGTGCTGGGAACGGGTTTCGCGAATCTTTTTCAGCCGCCAGGGAGACCAGGGAATGCCGCTGGCCCGGCTCAGGAACAGGGCAATTTCGCTGCTGTGGTTGAAACCCTTTCGTCTCAGCTGCCGGGGATGCTGGGGTACGGGAACCAGCAGGTCAGGCTTGGGGCCAGAAGGAATCTCCCCCGCCAGCAGCTCTCCCAGCAGGCGTCCCGCCGCCAGTCTGCGGTGAAACTTCAGCTGCTGGATAAGGACGTCAAGGGGGGCTTCATAGCGCCAGGGGGCGATGATGCGCAGGAAGGGCGGGGGCTTGGCGCTGCAGCTGCCGCACAGGCTGCCGTCTGCCTGCCAGGAGGGCAGGGGGGCGGCGCAACAGGGGCAGCAGGGACGGTTGCGGGGCAGTTCTTCCAGGCAGGTGGCGCAGATGTCCCGTCCCTGCACGCCGGGTTGCCCGCAGACCAGGCACTGGCCGGGAAACAGTTGTTCCAGAAACTTGTAAACCATGACGCCTCCTTTCGGTTGACAAGCGAGAATCCTTCTCTAACATGGTGCGGCCCTATTCTAGCTTTTTGTGCATGCCCATGACAGCCGAAATCCGCCATGACTGGTCCATAGAAGAAGTAGAGCAGTTGCTGAACCTGCCGTTCAACGATCTGCTGTATCGCGCCCAGAGCGTACACCGGGCCCATTTCGATCCCAATCGCATCCAGATCAGCACCCTGTTGTCCATCAAGACCGGCGCCTGCCCGGAAGACTGCGGCTATTGTTCCCAGAGCGCGCGCAACAATGCGGATCTGGAGCCGGAGCGCCTGCTGCCCGTGGACGAAGTGCTGGAGGCTGCCCGGGCGGCCAGGGAGAAGGGTGCCACCCGTTTTTGCATGGGCGCCGCCTGGCGCAATCCCACGGACACCAATTTGAAAAAAGTAGCGGACATGGTGAAGGCGGTGAAGGGCATGGGCATGGAAACCTGCCTCACCCTGGGCATGCTCAGCCGGGAACAGGCCCAGGCTCTGAAAGAAGCGGGCCTGGACTACTACAATCACAACCTCGATACCTCGCCGGAGTTCTACGGCGAAGTGATTACCACCCGCACCTATCAGGACCGCCTGCAGACTTTGGAATATGTGCGGGAAGCCGGCTTGAACGTCTGTTCCGGCGGCATCCTGGGCATGGGCGAGAGCCGCCGGGACCGGGCCTCCATGCTCTGCCAGCTGTCCAACCTGCCCAGCCATCCTGAGTCCGTGCCCATCAACCTGCTGGTGCAGGTGGAAGGCACGCCCCTGTATGGCACGGAAAAACTGGACCCCCTGGAGTTCGTGCGCACCGTGGCGGCGGCGCGCATCATGATGCCCTGCTCCCATGTGCGCCTGTCTGCAGGACGCGCGGAAATGAGCGATGAGCTGCAGGCCCTGTGCTTCCTGGCCGGGGCCAATTCCCTGTTCTACGGCGAGCGCCTGCTCACCACCGACAATGCGGAGACAGATCGGGACAAGGCCTTGTTCGCGCGTCTGGGCCTGTCCATGGAGCAGCATGTGGAAACCGAAAAGCCCCCCCAGGGACGGGCCTGTCACCGGGTCTGATGAAGGACTTGCGGCCAGCCCTGGAACAGGCAAGGGCAGGGCATTTGTACCGCCAGCGGCGGGTACTGGACAGCCCCCAGGGCCCGCGCCTGGTGGTGGATGGCCGCCCCATGCTGTCCTTTAGCAGCAACGATTACCTGGGCCTGGCGGCGGACGAGCGGGTGGCGCGGGCCTTTCGCCAGGGCCTGGAACACTGGGGCAGCGGCAGCGGCGCGGCCCACCTGGTGACTGGTCACAGCCGCGCCCATCATGCCCTGGAGGAGGAACTGGCGGATTTCACCGGACGGGAGCGGGCCCTGCTGTTCTCCAGCGGCTACCTGGCGAATCTTGCCGTGATTACCAGCCTTTGCGGCCGGGGCGATACCGTCATCCAGGACAGGCTGGACCACGCCTCTCTCATCGACGGCGCCCGCCTCAGCGGCGCGGCCCTGAAGCGCTATGCCCACAACGACATGGCGGCAGCGGAAAAGCGCTTGGCCGCCGCCAATGGCGAAATCCTGCTGGCCGTGGACGGGGTCTTCAGCATGGATGGCGACCTGGCGGAGCTGCCGGCTCTGGCGGCCTTGTGCCGGGAACATGAGGCCTGGCTCATGGTGGACGATGCCCATGGCCTGGGGGTGCTGGGAGAAAAGGGTGGCGGCAGTCTGGCCCATTTCGGTCTGGATGCTGACCAGGTTCCCGTGCTCATGGGCACCCTGGGCAAGGCCTTCGGTACCGCCGGGGCCTTTGTCGCCGGCAGCGCCGATCTCATCGAAACCCTGATTCAGAAGGCGCGCAGCTACATCTTCACCACCGCCCTGCCGGCGGCTCTGGCCGAGGCCACCCGCGCCAGCCTGAAGATTCTGCGGGAAGAAGACTGGCGCCGGGGGCATCTTCAAGACCTGGTGGCGCGGTTTCGCCAAGGCGCCGGGGAACTGGGTTTTGCGCTGCCTCCGTCTGCCACGCCCATCCAGCCCCTCATCGCCGGCGAGGCGCGAACCGCTCTGGAGTGGAGCCGCGCCCTGGAAGAACAGGGCGTGCTGGTCACCGCCATTCGCCCCCCCACGGTGCCCGAAGGCAGCGCCCGCCTGCGCATCACCTTCAGCGCCGCCCATTCCGAGGCAGACGTGGATGAACTGCTGCGGGCCCTGGAGGTCCTCGCGTCATGAAGCTGGCCACTCATGTTTCGGGAACAGGCCCTGGTCTGCTGCTGATTCACGGCTGGGGCATGAATGCCGCCGTGTGGCAGCCGATGCTTCCATTGCTGGAAGATGATTTTCACGTTATCCGGGTGGACCTGCCCGGCCATGGCCATTCGCCCTGGGAAGACGGCCTGGACAGCCTGGACGACTGGACCGAGGCCGTGCTGGCCGTAGCGCCGGAAGGCGCGGTCTGGGTGGGCTGGTCCCTGGGCGGCCTGCTCATGCAGCGCGCCCGGATACTGGCGCCGGAACGCCTGAGTGCCACGCTGGGCATTGCCACCACCCCCTGCTTCGCGCGGCGTGAGAACTGGCCCCACGGCATCGTCCCGGAGGTATTGCGCGCCTTTGCCGCCGAGCTGCAGGGCGACCCGGCCCGGACCCTGCGGCGTTTTCTTGCCCTGCAGGTGCAGGGAGCAGCCGATGCCCGCGCCACCCTGGCGGTGCTGCGCCGGGAGTTCGATGCCTGCGCCGCGCCTCATCCCCGGGCTCTGGATGCAGGACTGAAGCTGCTGCTGGAGACAGACTTGCGCCCCCTGCCGGAAGACTCCCCCGTGCCCCTGCACTGGCTGCTGGGAGAAAAGGACACTCTGGTTCCCGCCAGCCTGGCCGGGGCATTGCCCGGGCCGGTGGAAGTGGTTCCCGGCGCGGCCCACGCCCCTTTTCTTTCTCACCCGGAACTGTGCGCCGCGCGGCTGCGCTTGCTGAAATCCCATGTCTGACACCGGCATCGACAAGGCCAGAGCCTGCCGGGCCTTTTCCCGGGCGGCGGACACCTATGACGAGGCGGCGGTGCTGCAGCGGGAAGTGGGCCAGCGTCTGCTGGCGCGCCTGGACCTGGTGCGCCTGACGCCACGGCAGATTCTCGATCTGGGCTGCGGCACCGGGGAACAGGCGGAAAGCCTGCTGAAGCGTTATCCGTCTGCCCAGGTCTTCGCCCTGGATTTCGCCCTGCCCATGCTGGCCCTGGCCCGCCGCCGGGGACGCTGGCGCCGCCGCCCGCGCTGCATCGGCGGTGACATGGAGCATCTGCCCCTGGCCGATGACAGCATCGACCTGCTGGTGTCCAACCTGGCCTTCCAGTGGGCCACGGACCCGGCGCGGTTGTACCAGGAATGCCTGCGGGTGCTGCGTCCTGGCGGCCTGCTCATGTTCACCACCTTCGGCCCGGACACCCTGAAAGAGCTGCGCGCCGCCTGGGCCCAGGTGGACCAGACCCCCCATGTCAGCCCTTTCATGGACATGCACGACCTGGGGGACATCCTGGTGAACACCGGGTATGCCGCGCCGGTCATGGACGTGGAGCATATTCAGCTCACCTATGCCACGGTGGATGACCTGATGCGGGATTTGAAGCAAATCGGTGCCACCAACGCTGCGTCAGAAAGAAACAGGGGGCTCACAGGAAAAGCACGCATGCAGGCCATGCGCCAGGCCTATGAAGCCTTCCGCTGCGATGGGGTGTTGCCCGCCAGCTACGAGGTGGTGTACGGCCATGCCTGGGCGCCGGAGGACAAGGGTACGTCCCGGCAGGTCAGTATCAAGGTTTCCGATTTGAGCTAATCCGAATATTTCACCCGGGAACGCGATAATCATGCCGGGATCGGTGTTCAGGTACGGATTTGCAAAGGGGTCGGAGTCAAATTCCACGTAACTGTTACAAGGAACGGAATCCAACGGTTCCATGTCATCGGATCTTCCCAACATCCTCCCCATTTGACTCCGACCCCGACCGCAGATGGACGGTCGGGTTCATGCCGTTGGGGTCAGCATTCCGTTGCGACGGCTGGAAGGCTGAGGTAGGTGGACACCGTATCTGCCCGGGGGCTCTCCAGGCGCGGAATACGGCCCAGCAGGGGCGCGCGAATGAGGCGCTTGAGGGTCTGGATGTTGTCTCCGGCCCGCGCCATGTTGGCGTCGATGTGGTTGGCCACCCAACCGAGCAGCGGCGTGCCACTGGCCTCTATGGACTCCACCGTGAGCAGGCTGTGA
This sequence comes from Sedimenticola sp., assembly GCA_027026755.1. Taxonomy (GTDB): domain Bacteria; phylum Pseudomonadota; class Gammaproteobacteria; order Chromatiales; family Chromatiaceae; genus Thiolapillus. The sequence goes on from JALVNE010000235.1 coordinate 72,270, forward strand.
TTGAGGCAGCCCAGGCGCAGGCCCACCACCAGCACTACGGGCAGCCCAAGGCGGTGGCACAAATCCGCACTGTCCTCGGTCTCGTTCAGGGGAACCTTCCAGCCGCCCACGCCTTCCACCACCACGCACTGGTGGGAGGCCGCCAGCTTTTCATACGCCTGTTCCAGAATGTCCAGATCGATGCGGGTGTCTGCCTGAGCCGCGGCAAGATGAGGCGCCACGGCAGCTTCGAAACAATAGGGATTCACGGAGCGGTAGCTCAGAGGGGGATCGCATTGTTGCTGGATGGCCAGGGCATCGGGATTGAGCAGGCCCTCCTGGGTGCGCAGGGCACCTGCGGCCACAGGTTTCATGCCCGCCGTGCTCAGACCTCTTTCCCGGCAGAGCCGCATGAAACCCAGGCTAACCAAAGTCTTGCCGCAGTCGGTATCCGTGCCGGTGATGAAATAGCGCATGCCTTGTCCTCCTTTGTCGTGGTTATACTGCCATCCTGCAGATTGGACTTCAGTCCGCCCTGCAAATTCCATGGACATGCGCTGTTTATGCTCAGGCTGCGATTTTCTCCTGCAGCTTGTTCATGGCGGCCTTCTCGATCTGGCGGATGCGCTCGGCGGATACGCCATACTCATCGGCCAGTTCGTGCAGGGTAGCCTTTTTCCCGGACAGCCAGCGGCGGCGCAGGATGTCCTGGCTGCGTTCGTCCAGCTCCTCCATGGCGGCATACAGGCGCTCGTGCTCGTCCCGTTCCGTGTCCTCGGCCTCGATGATGCGCTCCGGCTCCATGCGCATGTCCGGCAGGTAGCTCACCGGCGCCACATGCTCGTCATCACTGTCGCTTTCACCGGCATCGAAAGCCATATCATAGTTGTTCAGGCGCGCCTCCATGCTGCGCACTTCCTCGGGCTTCACGCCCAGATCCTTGGCTACGTCCTGGATCTCTTCTTCGCTGAACCAGCCCAGGCGCTTCTTGCTGGAACGCAGGTTGAAGAACAGCTTGCGCTGGGCCTTGGTCGTGGCAATCTTCACGATACGCCAGTTGCGCAGGATGAATTCATGGATTTCGGCCTTGATCCAGTGTACGGCGAAAGATGCCAGGCGCACGCCCACCTCCGGATCGAAGCGGCGCACGGCTTTCATCAGCCCCACGGTGCCTTCCTGAATGAGGTCCGGCTGGGGCAGGCCATAACCAGCGTACTGGCGCGCGATGCGCACCACGAAGCGCAGATGACTCATGACCAGCTGGCGCGCGGCTTCCAGATCCTTGTTTTTGCGCCAGCGCACGGCCAGATCGTGTTCTTCCTGCTGGCTGAGCATGGGCAGTTGAAAGGCCGCGCTGATATAGGATTCCATGCTCCCTGTGGGCATGACGGCTGTTGCAAGTTGTTTGTTGTTCATATTCTGTTTGTTTCCACCAAAATTTTCGTTACACAGTTAAAGATAGCATTGCTTTGGCCACCTGGCCAGAAAAATTAGCACTCGTCAGGTAAGAGTGCTAACAGCAGAAAAAGTTCCCTGTGGATAACCAAAAAATATTACGAAATATCAAATGCTTGTCATGAGAAGCGGATAAAGCAGGCCAGGCCCTGTCCGATATGGGGCAGAAAGCAGGCTGACTGAGGCTCAACTGCCGGGTTCGATGGCATCCAGATGCTGGCTGACGGCCGTCCAGGCGCCGAGAACACCCAGCAGAATGCTCAGGCCCAGCACCGCGCCGACGGTGGCCGGGTCCAGGCCGCCCAGGCGGAAACTGCTCTGATAGAGTTCCGCCAGGTGCCGCACCGGCCCCTGTAATGCCAGGGCAGAGAGCCACACCAGGCTGATGGCGATGCCGCCCCCCAGCAGCCCGTACCAGAAGCCTTCATAGAGAAAGGGTCTGCGGATGAAGGCATTGCTTCCGCCCACCAGCTTGATGATCTCGATTTCTTCCCGGCGGTTCTGGATCTCCAGGCGGATGGTGTTGCCGATGATGAGCAGTACCGCCAGGGCCAGCAACAGGCTCAGGACAAACACCGCGCGCTGGAGGATGCGGTTGATGCCCTGGAAGCGCTCCACCCACTGGAGGTCCGCCAGGGCCAGGTCCACCCCGGGGAGTTTTTTCACTTCGGCCAGGAGGGTTTCCGCCTGTTTCGGAGCTATGTCCGGATTGGCGGGCCGGGCCAGCAGCACATGGGGCAGGGGGTTGCTGTCCAGCAGGTCCAGGGCGTCGCCAAAGCCGGAATGCTGGCGGAACTCGGCCAGGGCCTGTTCCGGAGTGATGTGCTGCACCTCGCCGATGTCGGGTCGGGCCTTGAGCGCCTGCAGCAGTTTTTCCGCCTGCGCCCGGTCCGCCCCCTCCTTGAGGAAGATGGAAATACTGGCAGCGCCGCTCCAGCCCTCGGCCAGCTGCTGCAGGTTGCCCACCAGCAGGTGCAGTCCCAGGGGCAGGGCGATGGCGATGCCCAGCACCGTGAGGGTCATGAGACTGCCCAGGGGACGGCGGACCAGGCGTCCCAGGCTGGCGAAGAACACCTGGGCATGACGGGTCAGCCAGGCGGACAGGCTGAGGCGGCGCCGGAATCCCTTGCTGCGCTTACGCCGGCGCATGGGGTACACCATCCTGCACCAGCCGCCCCTGGTCCAGCACCAGGGTGCGCTGGCCCATGGGCTCGATGAGGGCCAGGTCATGGGTGGCGATGAGCAGAGTCACACCCACCTGGTTGAACTGACGGAACAAATCCATGATCTCCCGGGACAGCTCCGGATCCAGGTTGCCCGTGGGCTCGTCAGCGAGCACGACGGGAGGCTTGCTCACCACGGCCCGGGCGATGCCCACGCGCTGCTGCTCGCCGCCGGAGAGCGTCAGGGGCAGGGACCTGGCTTTTTTCAGCAAGCCTACCTTGTCCAGGGCCGCCTGCACCCGGCGGCGGATCTCCTGATGCCTGACGCCGGTGACCACCAGGGGCAGGGCCACGTTGTCGAATACCGTGCGATCCGTGAGCAGGCGGTGATCCTGGAAGATGATGCCCACTTCCCGGCGCAGCAGAGGAACATGGCGGGATTTGAGGCGGTTGAGATTGTGGCCGTTCACCCAGACCTGCCCCCGGCTGCTGCGTTCCAGCAGGCCCACGAGTTTGAGCAGGGTGCTCTTGCCGGCGCCGGAATGGCCGGTGAGGAAAACCATTTCGCCGGGTTCGATATGCAGGCTGACCTCCCGCAGGCCGCCGGAACTGCCGGGGTAGGTCTTGCTGACGTTATCGAAGCGGATCATCCGTTGTCGTCTTCCCGTTCGAACAGGGCGTCCACGAAGGCTTTGGGATCGAACACCCGCAGATCCTCTATGCCTTCGCCCACGCCAATGAAGCGAATGGGAATGCCCATTTTTTCGGCAATGGCAAAGATGATGCCGCCCCGGGCCGTGCCGTCCAGCTTGGTCAGGGTGATGCCCGTGAGAGGAATGGCCTTGCTGAACTGTTCCGCCTGGTTGACAGCGTTCTGGCCCGTGGTGGCGTCCACCACCAGCATCACTTCATGGGGCGCGTCCGGGTCGATCTTCTTCATTACCCGGGCGATCTTGGCCAGCTCGTCCATGAGATTGCTCTTGGTGTGCAGGCGGCCGGCCGTGTCGGCGATGAGCACGTCCACCCCCCGGGCGGTGGCCGCCTCCAGGGCGTCATAGATCACCGAGGCGGAATCCGCCCCGGAATGCTGGGCGATGACCGGGATGCCGTTGCGCTCGCCCCAGGTCTGCAGCTGCTCGACGGCGGCGGCGCGGAAGGTGTCGCCAGCGGCCAGCATCACCGTCTGGCCTTCGTCCTGGAGCTGCCTGGCCAGTTTGCCGATGGTGGTGGTCTTGCCGGCACCGTTGATGCCCACCATGAGAATCACCTGGGGACGGCCGGGCGCGGGCTGCTTCACCGGGGCCTCGGTCTTCTCCAGGATTTCTTCCAGAAGTTCCTTGAGGGCATCCACCAGGGCCTGGGGGTCGGACAGGGTTTTGCGCGCCACCCGGTCCGTGAGTTCGTCGATGATGCGTCGCGTGGCGTCCACGCCCACGTCGGCGGTGAGCAGCAGGGTTTCCAGGTCTTCCAGAAGTTCATCGTCGATCTTCTTGCGCCCCAGCACCAGACTCGCCAGACCGTCGGTGAAGTTGGCCCGGGTGCGGGCCAGGCCAGACTTGAGGCGCTGGAACAGGCCGGGCTTCTTTTGTTTTTCATTGGATGGGGCGCTCTTTTTCTTGCCGAAGCCGAACATGGTTTCACCTTGGACAACAAGGACAGGTTTTGAAAGAATGAAACTTTACCATACTTGGGAAATTGAACCGCCTATGCGTACCTTGTGGATACTGTTGCTCTGCCTGTTCAGTTTGCCTGCCCAGGCGGCGGGAGAAAAGGTCGAGGAATTCATGCTGGACAATGGCATGAAGCTCATCGTCAAGCCGGATCACCGGGCGCCGGTGGTGGTCAGCCAGGTCTGGTACAAGGTCGGTTCCAGCTATGAGCTGCCGGGCGCCACGGGCGTGTCCCATGTACTGGAACACATGATGTTCAAGGGCACCAACAAGGTGCCGCCTGACGAGTTTTCACGCATTGTCGCGGCATTGGGCGGCAGTGAGAACGCCTTCACCGGCATCGATTACACCGCCTATTTCGAAACCCTGTCCAAGCAGCACCTGGAGCGTGCCCTGGAGCTGGAGGCGGACCGCATGCAGAACCTGCGGCTGGATGAGAAAGAGTTCAAACGCGAGCTGGCCGTGGTGCGTGAGGAGCGCCGCCTGCGCACGGACGACGATCCCAACGGACTGCTCTGGGAGCAATTCCGCGCCGTGGCCTGGCGGGTGTCGCCCTACCGCAACCCGGTCATCGGCTGGATGCACGACCTGGAAGTCATGACCGTTGCCGATCTGCAAAAGTGGTACCAGCAGTGGTATTCACCGGACAATGCCCTGCTGGTGGTGGTGGGTGACGTGGATCCCGCCGAGGTCCTGGCCCTGGCAAAAAAACACTTCGGCCCTGTTCCGGCAAGAAAGCGTGAAGCCTGGCGGCAGCATCCCGAGCCCGAGCAGCAGGGGCCGGTGCGCATGACCCTGAAGGTGCCGGCAGAGCAGCCGGTGCTGGTCATGGGCTACAAGGCACCGGCCATGGTGGACCTGAAGGACCCGGCAGAGGCCTATGCCCTGATGGTGCTCAATTCCATCCTGGGGGACGGGGACAGCTCCCGCCTGTCGGCGGCGGTGGTGCGTGACCAGGGTCTGGCGGTGTCCGCCGGCAGCAGCTACGACCCCTTCAGCCGCCTGTCCGGCCTGCTGGAGATCGAGGCCGTCCCCGCTCAGGGCGTGGATCTGGATGAACTGGAAGCCGCCCTGCGCGCCCAGGCAAAACGCCTGCAGGAGGAGCCGGTGAGCAGGAAGGAATTGCAGCGGGTCATCAACCGTACCCTGGCGGCCAAGGTGTTCGCCCGGGATTCCATGTTCTACCAGGCCATGCTCATCGGCATGCGCGAGGCCAATGGTTATGACTGGCGCAGCCTGGATCAGGAGCTGAAGCATATCCGCGCGGTGACTGCCGAACAGGTGCAGGCCGTGGCGCGCAAGTACCTGGTGGAGCAGCGGCTCACGGTGGCCCGCCTGGAGCCGGTGAAAAAGGACAAGGCGAAAGAAGCCGGGACGCGGGAGGACAAATCATGAAGCGCATCCTGTCATTGTTGTTCCTGCTGCTGGCCACGGGACAGGGCTTGGCCATCGAGGTTCAGGCCTGGCAGACCAAAGGCGGCGCCCGGGTCATGTATGTGCACGCGCCCCAGCTGCCCATGGTGAACCTGCAGGTGATGTTCGATGCCGGCAGCGCCCGGGATGGCGAGCTGCCTGGTCAGGCCAGGCTGCTCAACGAACTGCTCTTGGAAGGGGCGGGCAAATGGGATGCGGATCAACTGGCTGCCGAGCTGGAATCCCGGGGGATAGAGGTCAGCACCCACACGGGCCGGGACATGGCGCAGATCACCCTGCGCAGCCTCAGTGACAAGAACATTCTTACGCCTGCCCTGGACATGCTGGCCGCCATGCTGGCCAGTCCCCGGCTGGAAGAAGAGGCCATCGCCCGGGTGAAGGAAAGAACCCTGGCTTCTTTGCGCCTGGCCAGCCAGTCGGCGGAAGAGGTGGCGGACAGGGAAATGATGGCCGCCCTCTACGGTGATCATCCCTATGCTCATGACCCCCTGGGCACGGAAGCCGCCTTGGAAAAAATGGACAGAGCCGCTCTGCAGGCCTTCCATCAGCAGTTCTATACCCAGGCCAATGCCGTGGTGGCTCTGGTGGGCGACGTGAACCGCACCCAGGCGGAGATTCTGGTGGAACATCTGCTTGCCGGCCTGCCCGTGGGTGAAAGGGCGGCGCCCCTGCCGGAGCCAAAGCCCGCCAAGGCCCGCCAGCTGCACAAGGATTTTCCCTCGTCCCAGACTCACCTCTACCTGGGCATGCTGGGCATCAGCCGCAAGGATCCGGACTACTTCCCCCTCATCCTGGGCAATCACATCCTGGGCGGCAGTGGCCTCACCTCCCTCATGGGAGAGGAAGTGCGCAACAAGCGCGGCCTGTCCTATGGCATCTCCAGCTATTTTTCCCCCCTGCGGGTGAAAGGGCCCTGGATGCTCACGGCACAGACAAAGAACAGCCAGGCGAAGGATACTCTGGAACTGATGACCGCCCTGCTGCGGGAGTTCATCGACGAAGGCCCCACGAAAAAGCAGCTGGAAGCGGCCAAGCAGCACCTTGCCGGCGGTTTTCCCCTGAAGCTGTCCAGTAACAAAAAGATTCTGCAGCAGATCAGCGTGATGGCGTTCTACGACCTGCCGCGGGACTGGCTGGATACCTGGTCCGCCCGGGTGGAACAGGTAAGCCGGGCCAGGATTCGCCGGACCTTCCGCCGGCGCATGCCCATGAAGCACCTGATTCAGGTCACCGTGGGCGGCGGAAAATAGTTGGCCGGACGCAGCAACAGCATTCGCATCATCGGCGGTGAATTCCGCGGCCGGCGCCTGTCCTTTGCCGATGTGCCCGGCCTGCGCCCCACCGCGGACCGGCTCCGGGAAACCCTGTTCAACTGGCTGCAGGGACGGGTGGAAGCGGCCGCCTGCCTGGACCTGTTCGCCGGCAGCGGCGCCCTGGGGCTGGAGGCCCTGTCCCGGGGCGCGGGTTTTGTGCGCCTGGTGGAGCAGTCCCGGGTGGTGGTTCGCCAGTTGCGGCAGAATCTGGAAATCCTGCAAGTGGAATCCCGGGCCGAAGTGATCGCGGGCGATGCCATGCGCCTGCTGCGCCAGGAGGCCGACCGGCCTTTCGATCTGGTGTTTCTCGATCCGCCTTTTGCCCGGGACTGGCTGGAAGAGGCCTGCGGGCTGCTGGAGCGCAATGCCTGGCTCAGCCCCGGCAGCTGGATCTACCTGGAGCAGGACAGCCACCGGCAATGGCCGCAAACCCCGGCGGGCTGGTCTTTGCACCGGGAGGCCAGGGCCGGGCAGGCCGCCTGCCGCCTGTTTTGCCGTGATACAATGCCAAGCTGATTGGTTCTTCTGATTTTTGTCAATGCTCACAGCCGTTTATCCGGGTACATTCGACCCCATCACCAATGGCCACACGGATCTGGTGGCCCGCGCCTCGAAACTGTTCGGGCGGGTCATCGTGGCGGTTGCTCGGGACACGGCAAAGGCCACCTTCTGTGAACTGGATCAGCGGGTGGAGCTGGCACGCCTGGTGCTGGCGGATTTTCCCAATGTGGAAGTGATGGCTTTCAGCGGCCTGCTGGTGACATTCTGCCAGGCGCAGCAGGCGGAAGTGGTGATTCGCGGCCTGCGCGCCGTGTCCGATTTCGAGTACGAGTTTCAGCTCGCGGGCATGAACCGCCGGCTGGCGCCGGACGTGGAAACCCTGTTTCTCACTCCGGCCGAACAATACGCTTTCATATCCTCCTCACTTGTGCGGGAAATAGCGCGACTGGGGGGAGATGTGGCAGAATTCGTCCATCCTGAGGTGCAGACGGCACTGGCGGAAAAATTTATCTGACAATATAACGAGTGGAGTAAACCCATGGCCCTGATGATTACCGATGAATGCATCAACTGCGATGTGTGTGAGCCTGAATGTCCCAATGGCGCGATTTCCATGGGCGAGGAGATCTATGAGATCGACCCCGACCTGTGCACCGAATGCGTGGGCCATTACGAGGAATCACAGTGCGTGGAAGTCTGCCCAGTGGACTGCATCATCCCGGATCCCGACCATCAGGAAACCGAGGAAGAGCTGCGTGCCAAGTACGAGCGCATCACCGGCGAGTCTGCCTGATCCGCGGGTAGCACCAACATCTGGAAAAGCTCCGGCCCGAGGCTGGAGCTTTTTCATTTTTGGCCTGTTGTTCCTGTCCCTGGTCCAGGCGGCGGAGCGCCCGCCTGCGGCGGCTGTGGCCTCGGCGCATCCGGCAGCGACCCGGGCCGGACTGGAAATCCTCCAGGCAGGAGGCAATGCCTTCGACGCTGCCGTGGCCGTGAGCGCCGCCCTGGCGGTGGTGGAACCTTACAGTTCCGGCCTGGGTGGCGGTGGCTTCTGGCTGCTGCACCGGGCCACCGATGGTTATGAAGTGATGATCGATGGCCGGGAAAAGGCCCCCCTGGCGGCTCGCCGGGACATGTATCTCGATGCCCGTGGTGAACCCGTGGCGGGGGCGTCCATCGATGGCCCCCTGGCGGCCGGCATTCCCGGCGAACCCGCGGCGCTTGCCTATATTGCCAGCCATTATGGTCGCTTGCCGCTGGCACGCAGTCTGGCGCCCGCCATTCGCCTTGCCGACCAAGGTTTCAGGGTGGATACGCACTACCGGCGCATGGCGGAATTCAGACTCAAGTCGCTGCGGGTTTCGCCGGCGGCTGCAAAGCAGTTCCTGCTGAAGGGCGAGGTGCCGCCGGTAGGTCATGTCATCCGCCAGCCGGTCCTGGCCGAAACCCTGCGGGCCCTGGCCCGCAAGGGCAGGGCGGGATTCTATGAGGGGGAGATTGCCCGGCGCCTGGTGGAGGAAGTACGGCGTAACGGCGGCATCTGGACCCTGGATGATCTCAGACAGTATGCAGTGAAGGAACGCAAGCCCGTGGTGGGCAGTTACCGTGGCTGGCGGGTGGTGAGCGCCGCGCCACCGTCTTCCGGCGGCGTGGTGTTGCTGGAAATGCTGAACATGCTGGCATGGAAAGACCTGCAGGCCATGAGCGAGGCTGACCGGGTACATTATCTGGTGGAGGTCATGCGCCGCGCCTATGCCGACCGGGCCCGCTGGCTGGGGGATGCAGACTTCGTGGACATGCCCCTGGAACGCCTGCTGTCCGCCGCTTACGCCCGTGAACTGGCGAACAGCATCGACATGAAGAAGGTGACGCCCAGCCGCAGCTTGGACAACGTACGGTCCGAAGGCCATGACACCACCCATTTCTCCATTCTGGACAAAGATGGCAACCGGGTGGCCGCCACCCTGAGCATCAATTACCCTTTCGGTTCCGGTTTCGTGGCCGCGGGCACGGGGGTGCTGCTCAACGACGAGATGGATGATTTCTCCATCAAGCCCGGGGTGGCCAATGTGTACGGCCTGGTAGGGGGAGAAGCCAATGCCATCGCGCCGGGCAAGCGCATGCTGTCCAGCATGTCTCCGACTTTCCTGGAGAACCGGGATCATGTTGCCATCCTGGGAACGCCGGGAGGCTCCCGCATCATCACCATGGTATTGCTGGGCCTGCTGGAAGCCGTGGAGGGAAAGGACGTGCGGGCCTGGGTACAGCAGCCCCGTTTCCATCATCAGTATCTGCCCGATGCCATACAGCTCGAACCGGGCGCTTTCAGTGACGAGCTGAAGACGGCGCTGATCCGGCGGGGACACGAGCTGGATGAAAAGTCCCGGCCCTGGGGCAACATGCAGGCGGTTCACTGGGACAGGAAGGGCAATTTCGTGGAAGCCGCCAGTGATCCAAGAGGCGGTGGCATGGCGGTAGTTCGGTAAAAATCTTTCCCCCTGGGATTTTCGCGTTACAATATATCATGGCTAAGTATTTCTGGAGCTAAAGCAAGAATGGCAAGAGTGACTGTAGAAGATTGTCTGGAACACGTGGACAATCGTTTCAACCTGGTCCTGCTGGCGTCCAAACGCGCCCGGCAGTTGGAGAATGGCGTCGAGCCCCTGGTTCCCTGGGACAATGACAAGCCCACGGTTGTCGCCCTGCGGGAGATTGCCGCGGGTCTGATCACCAACCAGACCATCGACGAACAGGTCGAAACCAAGGAAGAATCCATCGACGACGAACTGGCCGCGGCCCTGGCGCAGGAAGTTCAGGCGGCGCTGGACGGCGGCTTGTAAGAACATACGCCGGTGGCCACTTCACTGCCTGTCGAACCCGAAGGCAAATGGCCACCCCTGGTGCCCGTGCGCGACAAAGGCGGCACGGGCCCCCGTTACCAGATCAGTGATCTGTGCACCTACCTGGAATCCTACCTGCCGTATGAGCAGGTCCGGGAGGTGTATCGCGCCTACCTGTTCGGCGCGGAAGCCCACAAGGACCAGAAACGCCTGTCCGGCGAGCCCTATATCTGTCATCCGGTGGCGGTGGCGCGCATCCTCGCGGAAATGCGCATGGACTACCAATGCCTGATGGCAGCCATTCTCCATGATGTCATCGAGGATACCCCCACGGCCAAGGATCAGCTGGCGGAAGAATTCAGCGAAGAAATCGCCGAACTGGTGGATGGCGTCAGCAAGCTGGCCAAGATCGGCTCCCTGAGCCGTGCCGAGGCCCAGGCGGAAAGCTTCCGCAAGATGATGCTGGCCATGACCCGGGACATCCGGGTGATTCTCATCAAGCTGGCCGACCGGCTGCACAACATGCGCACCCTGGGCGTCATGCGCCCGGACAAGGCGCGCCGCATCTCCCGGGAAACCACGGAGATCTATGCCCCCATTGCCCAGCGCCTGGGCATCAACAGCCTGCGCGTGGAGCTGGAAGATCTGGGCATGGCTGCCTATTATCCCTGGCGTTACCGGGTCATCAGCGAACGCCTGCAGAAGTTGCGGGGGAATAGCAAGGAGCTGGTGAACAGTGTGGCCCAGGCCATGCGCGACCGTCTGGCCCAGGAAGATTTCAAAGGGGAGGTCAGTGGCCGGGAGAAACATATCTGCAGCATCTACCGCAAGATGCGCGACAAGCATTTGTCCCTGAGCGAGGTGGCGGATGTGTTTGCTTTCCGCATCCTGGTGGACGACGTGGATACCTGTTACCGGGTGCTGGGGGCCATGCACAGCCTGTACAAACCCGTGCCCGGACGCTTCAAGGACTATATCGCCATCCCCAAGGCCAATGGCTACCAGTCCCTGCACACGGTACTGGTAGGGCCCCACGGCCAGCATATCGAAGTGCAGATCCGCACCCATGAAATGCACAAGGTGGCCGAGGAGGGCATTGCCGCCCACTGGCACTACAAGACGGGGGATGAGAGGTTTCCCCCAGCCGCCGCCGCGGAATGGGTGCGCAACCTGCTGGAGGTGCAGAAAGGGTCTGGTACTTCCACGGAATTCCTCGAACACGTGAAAGTGGATTTATTCCCGGACGAGGTCTATGTGTTCACTCCCGATGGCCAGATCAAAGTGCTGCCCAAAGGCGCTTCGGTGGTGGATTTTGCCTATGCCATTCATTCCGACGTGGGCAACCACTGTGTGGCGGCGCGGGTGGACCATCGCCTGGTTCCCCTGCGCACCCGCCTGCGCAATGGCCAGACGGTGCAGATTCTCACCAATGATGACGCCCGGCCCAACCCCGCCTGGCTGGATTTCGTGGTCACTGGCAAGGCCAGGGCGGGCATACGCACCTTCCTCAAACGTCTGGAAACCGACGAAGCCGCCCAGCTGGGCCAGCGCATGCTGGAGCGGGAACTGGAAAAGCATGGGGCGGCGCTGTCGGAGATAAAGGAAAGTCAGATCCAGTCGGTGCTGGAACAGCTCAAGGTGAACAGCCTGCGTGATCTGATGATAGACATCGGCCTGGGCAACCGCATGGTGAAGCTGGTAGCAGGGACGCTACTGTCCGTGGACGCCCTGGACAAGGATGGCGAGCCCGGCGCGGACCTGACCATACGCGGCACCGAGGGCATGGTGGTGAAGTTCGGCAAATGCTGTCATCCCATTCCCGGCGATCCGGTGATTGCGGTGTTTTATCCCGGCAAGGGGCTGGTGGTGCATCACCAGTCCTGTCCCAACGTACTGGATGAAAAGAAGTCCCGGGCGGACTGGGTGGACGTACGCTGGGAAGACGATGTCCAGGGAGAGTTCGACACGGCCCTCTACCTGGACGTGAACAACAAGCGGGGCATGCTGGCGATCATCGCCTCGGCCATTTCGGAAATGGGATCGAACATCGATGACATCCGCACTGAGGATCATGATGGACAGACTTCGTGTCTGCATCTGCTCATCTCCGTTTCCGACAGAAAGCATCTGGCCGCCATCATGCGGCGCCTGCGCGCCATTCCCGAGGTATTGCGCATCAGCCGCGATCTGGGCCGCAAGAACTGATTCCTTGTCCTGATGTCGCTTAGATTTCATCGTTCTGTCAATGAACCCTTGTGGGTGGATCTTGGTTCCCGCCATGTCTCCATGGTGCCGGCTCATGTCTATGCCTGGCTCAGGGACCCGGCCTCACTCACCCGCAGAGTGACCGACGCCTGTCCTGGAAAATTCCGTGTGCAAGTGAGGTTTCAGGGCTGGGCGGGCGCCCTGAATTCCGAAACCCGTTTGCTGCAGCTCGGGCTGCGCGAGGCCTGCCTGGTGCGGGAGGTGGAACTTCTGTGCAAGGATGAACCCCAGGTGTTCGCGCGCACCCTGATGCCCGTGAGCAGTCTGGGTGGCGCGGCGCGGCAGCTTTCCCGTCTGCGCAACAAACCCTTGGGAAAAGTCCTGTTCGCCAATCCCCATACCCGGCGCAAGCGGGTGCAGATCGCGCGCATCCTGCCCCAGCACAAGCTGTTTCAGTCGGCGGTTTCCCACCTGGACGAGAAGCCGGAAGTATTGTGGGGACGCCGCACCCTGTTCCTGTACGTGGGCAAGCCCATCCTGGTCAACGAGATTTTCCTGCCCACGCTGGTGAACCGGGTTTCACTTCCCGGCAGTCGTTCATTCCGCTGAGGCCCGCTTCACCAGGCCGGAATCCACAATCTGCTGCATTTGGGCTTCATCGTTGACGTTGGCGAAGCGTTCCGGCATATCGGAAAAATCCGCCAGGGCCGGGCAGTGGCGCTTGCACCACTGCCCCAGCCGGCGCTCGCCGCTGTTCAGGTAATCTTCCAAACTGGGCCGAAGCTGGGTGGACATGAGAGTAAATGCCGGCTGCAGTTTATGGCCGTCGTGAACCACGGCAAGCTCGGCTGGCTGGGCGTCCAGGGCCCCAACCAGGCGTTGCACCAGCTCAGGGGGCAGGGCCGGAACATCACAGGGCACGCAAAGCAGCCAATCAGTGTTTGCTTGTTTCAGCGCTGCCAGAATGCCCGCCAGCGGCCCCTGGTAGCCTTCCTCTTCGTCCCTGACGACCGGGAACTCAAAGCGGGCGTAACGGGACAGGTTGCGATTGGCGCTGATGATGATATTGCCGACCTGTGGTTTGAGCACGTCCAAGACATGAGCAATCATGGGACGACCGGCGAGGGGCACCAGCCCCTTGTCCCGTCCCCCCATGCGCGAGCCCCTGCCGCCTGCCAGGATTACGGCGCTTATGTCATTGCTGTCGATCATTCTTGTGCAGGCATGGCTGGTTGAGCCTGGTATGATTTGATTATCAGCGATTACACCGCCCCGGATGATGCAAGCTTCTTCCCTTCCCCTGGGAGGATGCCGTAAAAGCTCATGGAAGGACTTTTTCAACATCCTGATAAGCCCGCTAACCCCTTACTGAATTCTCAGAGGTGGTAAATTTTCCGGTACGTATCAGGTCGATAACAATATTTCGAACTTCAGACAGTTTTTCTTCATTTATTTGCGCTGCGACATCTTGAAACAGGCTGTGGTGAGCGGTAAATAGTTTGCCGGGACGTATAAAGCTGAGACGTTGTAGTGAACCCATGGCAAAATCTGTTGATGTCAGCTCAATAGCGGCAGCGTCTGAATAAGCACGGCTGGTTATTTGCAGGCAAACCCAGTCATCTCTGCCAACTGTTGCCAGAATCAGAGCGGGCCGCAACTTGGAAGCAGAGAGGCCGGAAAACGGAAAAGGTATGAGAACCACACTGCCTACTGTAAGTGAGACCATGCTTCATCTTCTTCTGGTTTTAGCCAATCTTCCGCCAAAGCTTTCTCGGCAAGCCGGGTAGTTTCATCCATTTCTCCGGGAAGGCTGTCCAGTATGGTTACCAAGGCACGATGTCGTCCCTTGATTTCGATTGGTTCCATCAGGCGGATATGGCCTTGTTCGTCAATGATGGCTTCTACAGTTTGTTTCACGGTATATTCTCTTGTTTGAAAAAGCGTTGAATCGAGTAGATTCGGTGAAAATTTTCTTGCTTTTGGTCGCCGGGTTAATGCGGTATTGACGATGCTGAAGGTAAGATAATATTCAATAACTTACCGTTACTCAATAATTTTTCCCTGAGCAATCATTCGACTTTTTCCAAAGATCCCGCAGATGAAATACACAGACAGTAGCAACCTTATCGAATCATTGCTGGAATACCTTGTGGGGGTATCCGAAGGGGAAGCGCCCCGGCTGTTGGAAACCCACATATCCTGGGTGATTCTCGCCGGCAGCCATGCCTGGAAGATCAAGAAACCTGTGGATTTTGGTTTTCTGGACTTCTCTACCCTGGAAAAGCGCCGTGTCTGCTGTGAGGAGGAGGTGCGTCTGAACCGGCGTCTGGCTCCGGCCTATTACCTGGGCGTGGTGCCCATAAGCTGCAGTGAGGACGGTTGCCGTTTTGACGGCGAGGGCCCCGCCATCGAATACGCCGTAAAGATGAAGCGCTTCGATTCCGGCAAACAACTGGATCGGCTGCTGGCAGCGGGTGAACTCTCGGGTGAACAGATGGATGCCATCGCCGACCTGGTGGCGCGCTTCCATCTTTCCGGCGCAGCGGTATCCCGTGAACGCGGCCATGCGGAACAGGTCTGTGAGCCGGCCCGGGACAATTTCCGGCATATCGAACAGCTGCGCGGAGCTTCCCTGCCGCGCGAATTCAGGGGTCTGAAAGATTGGAACAGCGAGGCCTGCCAGTGTCTTCGGCCCGCCATGGAAGCACGGCGCCGCGGGGGCTGGATACGGGAATGTCATGGCGATCTGCATCTTGCCAACATGGCCTGGGATGAGGGCGCGCCCCTCATCTTCGACTGCATAGAATTCAATGAAGATTTCCGCTGGATCGATCTCATGTCGGAGGCCGCCTTCCTGTTCATGGATCTTCATGCCCGGGGCAGCGAGACGCTGGGCTGGCGTTTTCTCAACCGCTATCTCGAACATACCGGCGACTACGAAGGACTGCTTCTGTTCCGCTTCTACCTGGTGTACCGGGCCATGGTGAGGGCAAAGATTGCCGCGTTGCGTTCCCATCAGCTGCCCGCGGGCGGGGAAAAGGACGCGGCGGAGGCGGAATTCCAGCGTTATCTGCAACTGGCGGACCGCTTCAGTCAGGCGCAACAGCCCCGGCTGGTCATCACCTGCGGCCTGTCGGGTTCCGGCAAGTCCACCTATAGTGGCATGCTGGCGGAAAAGGCGGGATTCATCCGCCTGCGCTCGGACAGGGAACGCAAGCGCCTGGCGGGGCTGGCGACCGCCGACCGGGCCGGGGCGGCGCCGGAGCAGGGCATCTACACCCCCGGGATGTCCGAAAAGACCTACGGCAGGCTGCTGCAACTGAGCGGTCTGCTGCTGGATTCGGGGTATAGCGTGATCGTGGACGCGGCCTTCCTGCGCCGGGAACAGCGGATGCCTTTCATGCAGCTGGCGACGGACAGGGGGCTTCCTTTCCGCATCCTGGAACTGGTGGCTACGCCCGATGAATTGCGCCGTCGCCTTGCCGCGCGCAGGAATGATGTATCGGACGCCGATGCCCAAGTGCTGGAATACCAGCTCGCTTCCATGGAGCCGCTGTCAGATGAAGAACAGGCCTGCGCCGTGACCCTGGATACGGAAGCCAAAACGGGCCTGGATGACTGGCTGCCTCTGGTATCAGGTCAGATCAAAGGAGACAGATGATGGGGGGCAACGCAGACAGGGACAGTCTCGTGGACCTGGAACAGCTTCTTAAGGCCATGGCCGGGGGCGTCACCCTGCTCACCGCAAACGCCCGTCTGTCACGGGCATTGCTCAAAGCCTATGAGGATGCGTTGACAGCCAAAGGGGCTTCCGCCTGGCCCACGCCCACCGTGCTGCCCTGGCAGGTCTGGCTGCAGCAATGCTGGGATGATGCCCTGCTGCTGGCGGGGGAGACGCAGCCGGTGCTGCTGGATGAGCACCAGGCACGGATGCTCTGGCAGCAGGTGCTGGAGCGCCATCCCCAGCCGGTGCTGAGCAGCAGCGCCCTTGTTCGTCAGCTGGAAAAAAGCTGGCGTCTGCTGCATGACTGGCGCCTGTCCATGGATGAACCGGAATTTGCCGATGGCGGGGATGCCGAAGTTTTCCGCACCCTGGCCAGGGCGTTTTCCCGGGAATGTGAGCGCCGTGGTGTCCTGACCCGGGCGGAAATGCCCGCGCGTCTGGCGGCGCTGTTGGCCCAGGGGGCCTGTTCCCTGCCGGATGAAATCCTGTTGCTGGGCTTCAGCCTGCTCACCCCTGTTCAGGAGCAGTTGCTGGAAACACTGCGCCAGCGCGGCGTCACTGTGCGCACCCTGCGTCTGAAAGGAAAGGATGCGCAGCCCCGGCTGCTGCAGGCCGCCGATCCCGGGCAGGAGCTGGCCCTGGCGGCGGCCTGGGCGCGGCGTTTGCTGCTGGAGAAGCCGTCGCTTTCCCTGGGCCTCGTGGTGCCGGATCTGCAGAACCGCCATGACGAGGTGGAGCATTGCATGAACCAGGTGCTGGAGCCTGATTCCCTGCTGCCTGGCAAACGCCCTTCCCGCGCCGCCTGGAACATTTCCCTGGGACGCTCCCTGACGGACTATCCACCAGTATCCGCCGCCCTGGGGCTGCTCGGGCTCTTCCACGGCAGGCCGCCCCTGGAGCAGTTGGAGAGCTTGTTGCGCGCGCCTCATGTTGCTGCCGGCGAAACCGAGATCATGCCCCGGGCCTGGCTGGTTCGCCGCCTGCGCGACACGGGCAGGGAAAGCTTCGACCTGGGCGATCTGCTCTACCATGCCAGTGCCCGTCATCCCGACACCGGCGAGCCGCGCCCCTGGCACTGTCCCCGCCTGGCCCGCTGCCTGGCGCGCTTGCAAGACCTGCGCAAGGAAGCTGGCCAGGGCGCCCGCCTGCCCGGGCAATGGGCTGTGCTGTTCCGTGACTGGCTGGAAGCAGGAGAATGGATGGCGGAGATGGCCCTGGATTCAGCGAACTACCAGGTCGTGGAACGCTGGAAGCGGCTGCTGGCCGAGTTTCGCAAACTGGACCTGGTGGCGGCTCCCCTGTCTCCCGGCCAGGCCCTCGAGACTCTGGGGCGCATGGCCAGGGATACCCTGTTTCAACCCGCTCATGGGCCGGCGCCTCTGCAGGTGCTGGGGCTGTTCGAAGCCACGGAACTGCATTTCGACCGCCTGTGGGTGATGGGCATGCACGAAACCGCCTGGCCCGCCGCGCCAGATCCTGATCCCTTCATTCCCCTTTCCCTGCAGCGCCGGCTGGGCATGCCCGGCAGCGATGCCACCCGGGAACTGCGGCTGGCCCGGGACATGCTGTCCGGCCTGGCATCGGCAGCCGATGAGGTGATCTTCAGCCATGCCCTCATGGACGGCGCCGAGGAACTGCAGCCCACGCCCCTGCTGGATCACTGCCCGCGCCTGAGCCCGCAGGACATGGGGCTGCGGGTGTTCGACGACTGGGAAAGACAGATTCTGCGCAGCGGGGAGCTGGAAACCCTGAGCCAGGACCCGGCCCCGGCGGTACAGCACCGGGTGCGGGGCGGCGCGTCCCTGTTTCGCCACCAGTCCCGCTGTCCTTTCCGCGCCTTTGCCGAGTATCGCCTGGGCGCGGGCTCCTTTCCTTCCGTCCATGGCGGCCTGGACGCCGCCCAGCGCGGCAGCCTGCTGCACCGCGCTTTGGACCTGTTCTGGAAGCAGACCGGGGATCAGCAGACTCTGCTGAGTCTGAAAGAAGAGGACCTGCTGGCGCGGGTGAGGGTAGCCGTGTCTTCAGCCCTGGCGGAGTTCGAGGGCCAGCAGCCGGGACTGCTGGGCCCCCGGGGGCGCAACATCGAGGATCAGCGTCTGCAAAGCCTGATACTGAACTGGCTGGAAAAGGAAAAAAGCCGCGCGCCCTTCCGTGTAATTGACCGGGAACGGCGTTTTACCGGATTGGCGCATGGCGTGGACTACCGTTTGTATGTGGACCGCATCGACGAACTGGAGGACGGCCGCCAGCTGCTCCTGGATTACAAGACCGGCCGGGTCAGCCCGGCGGCCTGGTTTGGCGAGCGTCCGGACGATCCCCAGCTTCCCCTGTACAGCACGGTGCTGGATACCGGGAGCATTGCCGCCGTCGCCTTTGCCCAGCTGCGGCCGGAAGGCTGCGCCTTCAGCGGCGTGGTGGCGGAAGCCGGGCTGTTGCCGGGCCTGCCTTCCAGCCGGGGTTCCCGGGAAGCACGCGAGGCCACGGAAGACTGGCCCCGGGTGCTTGAGCAGTGGCGGCAGACCATGGAAGACCTGGCCCTGGCCTTCAGTCAGGGCAGGGCGGAGGTGGACCCCAAGAACGGCATCACCACCTGCACGAACAGTTACTGCGAACTCATGAGCCTGTGCCGTTTCCATGAACAGGCCGCCGGAGAGAACCATGAAGCCTGACCTGCCTGTGGATCATGCCGTGCGCCAGGCGGCCCTGGACCCCAGCCGCTCCTTCATCGTCCAGGCGCCGGCGGGTTCGGGAAAGACCGGGCTGCTCACCCAGCGTTTCCTGGTGCTGCTTGCCGGGGTGGAGCATCCGGAAGAAATCGTGGCCATCACCTTCACCCGCAAGGCAGCCGCCGAAATGCGCGACCGCATCCTTGGCGCCCTGCGTCTGGCTGCTTCAGACGAGATTCCCGATGACGACTATCTGCGCCAGACCCGGGAACTGGCCCGCGCCGCCCTGGCCCGGGACAGAGAATGTGGCTGGAAGCTGCTGGACAATCCCGCGCGCCTGCGGGTGCGCACCATCGATTCCTTCTGTCAGTACCTGGCGGGCCAGGCGCCCCTGCTCTCGGGCCTGGGCAGCGGCCTGGGGGTGGCGGAAGATGCCGCCGCCCTGTACCAGGAGGCGGCCCGGGCCACCCTGGAAGAACTGGAAACCGCGTCCTCCGTGGGCGAGGCCCTGGGCCTGTTGCTGCGCCACCGGGACAACGACAGTGAGCGTCTGGTGGAACTGCTGGCGGACATGCTGGGCAGAAGGGACCAGTGGCTGCAGCACCTGGGCCGGGGCGAGGAGCGCCTGGCCCTGGAAGCCGCCCTGGCCCTGGCGGTGGAAAAAGGGCTGGAGGAAGCGCGCCTGGCCCTGACGCCCTGGGCTGACAGATTACTGCCCCTGATGCGCTTCGCCGCAGGCAATCTGCCGGGTGATGCTCCCCTGGCCGCCTGCCATGACCTGGCGGAGCTGCCGCCCGCCACCGTGGCGCAGCTGCCATGCTGGCAGGGCATCGCGGACCTGTTGTTGACCGGCAAGAACGAATGGCGCAAGTCCCTCACCATCAGGAATGGCTTTCCCCCGGGCTGTGATGAAAAGTCCCAGATGAGCGGGCTGTTGGACGAGCTGAAGGAACAGGACGGACTGGATGCCCTGCTGGGGCGCGTGCGGGCCCTGCCCGCGCCTGCCTACCAGGAAGGGGAATGGCAGGTGCTGGAGGCCCTGCTGCAGGTGTTGCGCCGGGCCGCGGCCCATCTGCAACTGGTATTCGCCGCGCATGGCCAGGTGGATTTCGCCGAGATCATGCTGCGCGCCCGCCACGCCCTGTACGATGAAAACGGCCCCACGGACCTGGCCCTGAAACTGGACTACCGCATCCATCATCTGCTGGTGGACGAGTTCCAGGACACCTCGCGCAACCAGTACGAACTCTTCCTGGACCTGGTTGCCGGCTGGCAGCCCGGGGATGGCCGCAGCCTGTTCCTGGTGGGGGACCCCATGCAGTCCATCTACCGTTTCCGGGAAGCGGAAGTGGGGCTGTTCCTCCAGGCCTGGCAGCACGGCATGGGCGATCTGCCCCTGGAACCCCTGCAGCTGGTGGTGAACTTCCGTTCCACCGGCGGCATCGTGGACTGGGTGAACCGCCAGTTCCCCCTGGTGCTGCCAGCGCGGGATGACGCCTTCAGCGGCGCTGTGAGCTATGCCCCTTCCCGGGCCTGGAAGGCACAAGGCGTGGCGCCTGCCGTGGAGATTCATCCCTTAGCCGGGCGTGACGATCTGGCCGAAGCCGACAAGGTGCTGGAGATCGTGCGGCGCGGCCTTGCCGAAGAAAAGGGCGATATTGCCATTCTGGTGCGCAACCGCAGCCATGCCGAGGCCATCGCCGCCTGCCTGAACCGCGAAGGCATGGGTTTCCAGGCCGTGGACATGGAAGGCCTGGGCAGCCGTCCCGTGGTGCAGGATCTCATGGCCCTGAGTCTGGCCCTGCTGTACCCGGCGGACAGGACCAGCTGGCTGGCCCTGCTGCGCGGTCCCTGCTGCGGCCTCAGCCTGGAGGATCTGCACGCCCTGGCTCATGACGATGGCCGCTGCGTGGCCGAGCTGTTGGCCGACGGAGATCGCCTGGACAGGCTCAGTACCGACGGCCGCGCCCGGGCGGCACGCCTGTGGTCCCTGCTGGAGCCGGCCCTGAAAGACGTGGGAACCCGGCCCTTGTGCGACCTGGCGCGGGGGCTCTGGCTGGCGCAGGGCGGCCCCCTGGCGGTTGGCGAGGCGGGCATGGAGGACGCGGAACTGTTCTTCGGCCTGTTGCAGTCCCTGGAAGCCGGCGGCCCGGTGACGCGGGAAGGCCTGCAGGACGGCCTGAGCCGGCTCTACGCCCGGCCGGACAGCCGTGGCGACAGACGTCTGCAGATCATGACCATGCACAAGGCCAAGGGACTGGAGTTCGATACAGTGATTCTTCCCGGCCTGGGACGCGTTCCCCGCGGCGATGCCAGCCGTCTGTTGTACTGGCTGGAAACCACGGACGACCAGGGGCAGGCCCGGCTCATTCTCGGCCCCATGAAATCCGCCGCCGAGGGCGAGGATCATCCCGCCTCGCGCTATATCAAGGAACTGGAAAAGCGCAAGGGACGCTACGAGGACGGCCGCCTGCTCTACGTGGCCGCCACCCGCGCCAGGCACAAGCTCCATTTGCTCGGGCACGCGGCTTACGACCGCAAGGGCGAGATCAGCCCGGCTTCCACCAGCCTCCTTGCCAGCCTCTGGCCGGCCCTGGGCAGCCACTGGGAAGCACTGGAGCCGCCCGAAGAGGAGGATGCAAGTTCAGCACAAACCCCATCGCTGCCCCCCCTGCGCCGCCTGCCGTCCGGCTGGTCGGCCCCGGCCGTTCCACCTCCGGTGAAAGTCCTGTCTGACGCCCTGGAGAGCGTTCAGGGCGTGGAGTTCGACTGGGCAGGAGATCTGGCCTGCGCCGTGGGCGTAGTGGCCCATCGCCTGCTCCAGCACCTGGCGGAAAACGGCGCGCCGGCCCGGGGCGTGGCCAGTCTGGAAGCCGCGGCGCTGGTGCTGCTGCGCCGGGAGGCCGTGGGAGAAGATCAGCTGAAAGAGGGACTGGACCTGGTGCGCCAGGCCCTGGAGAATACCCTGGCCAGCGAACGGGGACGCTGGATTCTGTTTGGCGATCATCGGGACGCCCATTGTGAATATCCCCTCACCGCCGTGGTGGATGGCCGCGCCCGGCACATGATCCTGGACCGGACCTTCATCGACGACCAGGGCGTGCGCTGGATCATCGACTACAAGACCGGACGCCACGAAGGCGCCGACCCGCAAGCCTTCCTCGACCGGGAACAGGAAAGATACCGGGAGCAGCTGGAAGCCTATGCCCAGGCCTTTCGCGCCCTGGAACAAGGCCCCCTGCGCGTGGCCCTTTACTACCCCCTCATGGACGGATGGCGGGAGTGGGAGCCTGTGGGTTGAGGGTTGTGAGGGCTGACAGAGTCCCTGACCAAGGACACTGCCAGCCCTTCAATCAACGACATTGGGGGGTTATAAGGGGTCGGAGTGTGCGGCCGAGCAAGGTCGATCGTTCAAGCGGGTGGGAACCCCGCCTCGGCAAGGCAGGTCAGCCACCGAGTAGCGAGCATCGGGCAGGCGGAGGTGACTCCAAATGTTAAGCA
>JALVNE010000236.1 GCA_027026755.1 Sedimenticola sp.
GTCACTGCACGCGCCAAGCAACAGCGCGAGACCGGACAGAAGACAGGAAAACAGAAAACGGAAGCGGGGGGCGGTGGGTCGTTTTTTGTGCATCGCTCGGTCCCTGAGTTGTTTTTCTTGATTGTCATTAACATCTAGCGCAAAAAAACTCCAATGTCAAGCAGCGGAGGCGGCAATGGCGCTTGATGGCGCATTGAAAAACTGTGATAACTGACTGTTATTGCATCAAAAGGGGGCAGGACAGTTGAATAATATAATAGCGGGTATTAACCTTCACTCATGCCAAGAGCAGCCAGACTGGAATATGAAGGCGCCTTTTACCACGTCATGAACCGTGGGCGGGGGCGCCAGCGTATTTTCGATACTGACGATTACTACCAGGCGTTTTTGGAAACAGTTGTGGAAGCCCATCACCGATTTAACCTGCAAATCCACGCCTATTGCCTGATGAGCAATCACTACCACCTGTTGGTTGAAACACCGGATGCCAATTTGAGCCGCTCGATGCGTCATATCAACGGTGTCTACACCCAGCGCTACAATCGGCTCAGGAAAACCGATGGTTCCCTGTTTAGAGGGCGATTCAAATCCATCCTGGTTGATGCAGACAGTTATCTATTGCCACTGACCCGTTACATACACCGCAATCCCATAGAGACCAAACGCCCCCTGGTAAAGGCGCTTGCAGACTACCCCTGGTCCAGCTATCCGGCGTATACACAACCGGGAAAGAAGCCGGACTGGCTTGAAACACAACGGACACAGGACATACTTGGTAGCAAACACAAATATGCGGGTTACAAAGCCTATGTATCACAGGGAATCGATGCGGACATCCAGCAGTTCTACAACAAAGGCAATATTGCCAGAGTATTTGGTGGCAAAGCTTTCAAAGAAGAACTGGCAGTGCAAGAAGCACTCAGCGAGGCGGGAGAAGGGAAAAGCCACATCTTTGCACCCCTGAGCGCTGACAAGCTGGTAGATATTGTAGCAACGGTCTATCAAATGACCACCGACACCCTCCTGAAAGCGCAGCACGGCAGGAAGGAGGCCAATCAGGCGCGCAAGGTGGCAATGTACTGTTGTCAATACTACGGCGATTACAAACTCAAGGAGATTGCTGAAATCTTTGGGTTGTCTCATCCCGGCAGTGTCAGCACCGCATTGCATGATGTCAGGATGCTGATAAAGAGTGGCCGGTTATTGAATCAAATGAGACAGATAGAGCGCGATATAATTATTAAACGCACTTGACCCCTTAT
>JALVNE010000237.1 GCA_027026755.1 Sedimenticola sp.
AGCAACCACCGGATGGAAATGTTATCGAAACAGCCCTTGATATCCGCTTCCAATATCCATGTTGCCGAGTTGGGCTTTGACAGTGCATTAAATCCTGCCTGTATGGCATCTGCGCAGGAGCGTAGTTCCCGAAAGCCGTAGGAGTTTCCATCGGCCAGGGTTTCGGCCACTGGCGCCAGTGCCAGTTTATGCAGGGCTTGTTGCGCTCTGTCCATCATTGTTGGTATTGAAAGAGGGCGTTTCTTTCCATTCTTCTTCGGAATATATATCCGTCTTAATGGCTGTGGCTGATAACCACGTCGGCACAGGCTTAAAGCAGCCTGCCATTTGGCTTCGGCGTCTTGCCACAGAACGCCATCAACGCCAGGGGTGTTTTTCCCCTTGTTGGAAGTGACCCGTTTGACAGCCAGTAGCTTGGCGTGGAACGAGTTGGTTAGTAATCGCTGCAAGGTTTGCACCTTGCCCCATTTATTTTCCTTTACAGCCTTCGCGATACGCATCTGGAGCCTTCGAACATGTTCCCTTGCCGCGCGCCAGCTGATGGCGTGCCATGGGTGAACAAAGTCGACGGATGCCCCAGCCGAAGCCGTCTCTAGCTTTTCCGTCTTAGAGGGTTCTCCTGATTCTCTCGCAATGGAACACCCGCCGAACGTCAGCACACCGTTCACACGTATCCAGCCGGAAACCTGTTTTGGTGATGAGTCTTTTTTCATACCCTATCCCCCGGCTTTCCCGAGGACCTTAGCTTCTTTCGGCCTCTCAATCCCATCACTCCAACAGCACGCCTTGCGGTAATGCCTGCTCTGCGTTGCACAGAGCGGACGGATGGGGTTCCCACGTTCCACGAATTTACCTTAACGGACAACTTAGGCGGGATTTGGACGCCGGCAAGAAATCGGGTTCCGTGCAGGGACGTTAGTAACCTGCAACCTCTCCAACATGTGCGAACGCTGGGAAGCACATCCTCGACCTGTCAATCCCCGTAGGTCGGTTGCTCGTTGACGACGCGTAAAATCCTTTGCCTACTCTCGCCATATTGTCCCATCCTAGCCCTTAACCGGGTGGGATTCCCGGAGGGGTTTCCATCTCACGATTTCCACCCAATTCGGTACATTGTCAGGAGGGCTTCGCACCCCGTCATCAGCGCAACGGCAGCACGCCTCCCTAGGATACCGGCAGGAACATGCCGGGTGATAGCGCAGCATATAACATGCTGTTATCACATATAAAAACGCGACTTCGTGTCGCGAATAACG
>JALVNE010000238.1 GCA_027026755.1 Sedimenticola sp.
GGATTGTCCGGCGCCAGTTTCACCGCCTGTTCCATGTCGGCCAGGGCGCCCTTGATATCGTTCTGCTCCATCTCCAGGATGGCACGCATCTTGAACATTTCCGCATTGTGCGGATATCTGGCCAAAGCCTGGGTCAGTACCGCCATGGCCTGGGGTTTTCTGCCGGCGGCCATGTGCTGCGCCGCCACCTGGATGTGCTGTTCAGGCGTCAGCCTGGCATGGGGGTTGGGCCCCCGGTGCAAGGCGGATGCCCGGCCCTCGTCCAACGGGTCGATGTGCATGGGCATCTGCATGTCCGCGGCCATGTCTGCAGAACCCAGCAGCATGGCGCCGGCAGCCAGTGAAGAAATCATCGCTTTCATTTGGTCGGTTCTCCCGGTTCCAGGAAATCTTGCACAGAAATGAATGGTAGGGGCAGGGGCTGATTCAGGACACTATCCCCGCTTTGCCCACCAAAGGAAAGGGAAGCCGCCACAATGACGGCTTCCCTACCAGGTCATCCCGAAAGACGACCTACTCCCTTACTTGCCTTTGGACTCGGCGTAGGTCTTCAGCATCTTGTTCAGCATCTCGATGTGTTGCTTGTCGGTGAGCTGACCAGGCGTGGAAACCTTGGCCCAGAGTTCGGCATTGCTCATCTCACGATGGCAGCCCATGCACAGGCCGGTACGCTCCATGGCATCACGCATCTCCTTGGGCAGGGCCCGGGAGAGCGGCCAGTGGGTGCCTACCGTCTGTACCTGCTGACCATCCTTGATGATGGTGGACCAGTCGAAGTCCATGTCCCCGATTTTCGGGATCTGGATCTTGTAGTTGCCCGGCTTGGGAATAGGCTTGCCGGTCTTCTGGTCGATCAGGTCTTCGACGATATCTTCCACATAGCGGGTCTGGAACACGCCGCCGGCAATACCATAGCCCATGGCCTTGGGATTGTTGTGGCAGGATTCGCAGGTCCGCGCCTTGCGCTGCACGGAGTGCGGTTGCACCGGCGCCATGTCGATACCCAGGGGGGTACGTTTCTGGCCCAGCTCCTTGCGCTCGTCCTCGGACTTGGCCACCTGGTTCAGGGCAATGGTCTTGTTGTTGCGGTCGATGACCGTATAGACCACCTGGCAACCCGGCATCAGGGGCGTTACGCGACCCTCGCCGTTGATACCCAGAACAGGATCTTCCCAGCGCAGATAGGAACGGGTTTCGAAAGCCTTGCCCGGGCTCTGTATGCCCTTGACGCCCAGGGTGGATTCCGCGGTGGAACCATCGGCATTGCGCTTGGTGCCCGAGGCGATCCAGTCCGTATCATGGTAGGGCTTGCCGTTCTTATCCTTGCCATAGTTCATCTGCACATGGCAGCCATAGCACTGGGGTACCCAGGATGCGTGACAGGTGTAGCACTCGAGACTCTCGTTGTGCTTCTCGACCTTGCTCATGGCGACCTTGGCATCCACATTCTTCCAGCTGTCATCCAGTTTGATCTGCTTGAGCACCGGCACTTCGAAATCATTGCCCGTAGCCGAATGCAGGATCACTTTCTTGCCTTTCTTCACCACGTTGCCGAAGGGATTGCCCCGCGTGGTTTTGAGATAACCATCACCCTTGTCATAAACCGTGGCAAAGGCCGCCGTTTCCTGCAGCGGCTTGTCTGCCAGCCCCCGCGGTTTGCGCTTGCTCAGATCCTGCTTGAACTCTTCACCATAGCCCAGGGGCAGTTCCCAGGGGAACTTATCAGGGGTGCCGTGGCAGTCCTGGCACTCGATCTCCACTTGGGCCAGAGTGGTACCCGGCAGGTTGCCGTCACCATGCATGTCGATAGTGGTGTGGCAGTCCTGGCACAACATGCCGCCCTTGGGGTTGCCGGGACGGCTCTGGTTGTACTGGTGATGCAGGTCATCAGAGATGAACAGGTACTTCTTGGTGTGCAGCTTGGGCTGCTTCATCCCTTTCTCATTCCAGGGGGAACCATAGGGGAATTCCATCAGGCCCTGGTAGGTCACGCCGATGCGCTTGCCGCGGTTGTGGCAGTGGTTGCAGCTCTCCACGGGAATACCGGAATACTCGGCATGGGAGGTCTTGACCACGGACTTGCGGGTGGCCTGGATCTGGTGGGTCAGCAAATGCCCTTTCTGCTTCTTGTCGATGGTGGGATCATTCCCCTCGTACAACCCTTCGTTACCATAAGGAATATGGCAGGCGGAGCAGCCCTGGCCACGGTAGTCGCCGCGCTTCTCCCGCCCCTTGACGGTCACGTGACAACGCTGGCACTGCTGGCGCTGGTAGGTGAAACCGGCCAGCTTGGGATCTTTCTCGATCTCATCGACAGAAGGCTGGGGGATCTGCTTCATTTCCGTGGGGAACTGATCCTTGTGCGCCGCCATCATGTCCTTCATGTAGGCCTTGTACTCCGCGGTCCCCACGGAAGGCACGGGACCGTCACCATCCTTCACGTCATAGTTGGCCCAGGGAACCTTGTGGTTCTGTACTTCCTTGATGCCCCAGGTGTGCAGGTTCCCCTGGATCTTGCCCGCTTCGGTGTTCATCAGGGCTTTTTCCAGGCGATCAGGGTAACCCTGGTGACAGGCGGCCTGGCCGCAGGTGTACTTGTTGATATCCATGGCGCCAGGATCAGGATAGAAAGTCTGCGGCCCCTTGGCAGCGGCCAGTTTCTTGGGCGAGCCCTTGTGCGCCTTGGCCTTGTCCTTGGTTTCCTTGGGGTTGCCGCCGTGACACACGACACAACCTTCTGAATCGCCATGGGGCTGCCCAAGACTCTTGATCATGGACATCATGGCGCTCTTGGCATCGCGAATGTCTTCGATACCCTTGTGACAGGCGAGACACCCGGAACCCGCACTTGCCGATGCGTTAAAGCCAAGACTGGCCCCCAGCATCAGCAACAGACCGGAAACCAGTCTTGTTATTCTTTCATTGTTCATTGTTGTATCTCCCATTGGTTCAACGCAACCCATAGACAGGGCCAACCTGTTCAGGCTGACGGATACACACTAGAACAGTTCCCCTCCTCACATATTGATTCCGATCAACTCAGGGGACAATTATCCTTATCACTCACAGGGTATTGACTGGGTAGGCCGCCATGGCGGGGACGGAGATTCATGCTGTGGAAATATGCGAAACAATTCCCTTCCCCCACGGAGGATATCGTAAAAGCCCTTCTCCGGGCTTTTACGACCCGGAATCGGAAAAATACGATTTTCCGATTCCTCCATTTTCATTGGCTTAATAGCCATCGCGGATTCAACTCACAAGTGCATCGTGCAGGACAGACAGCGCACACAACCCGGCAGCCGCCGCTGCCAGGACTGTTCTACGTACAGTCTTCAATCTGACTCACATCCCTTACTGCCCCCTGGGCGGCATCCGTGGTCATGGCCGCGTAGGCGCGCAGGGCAGCGGAAACATGACGGTCGCGGCTCACAGGTTTCCAGGGATGTTCGCTCAGCTCCATGGCGTTGCGCCGCTGGCCCAGTTCTTCATCGCTGAGGGCGACACGGATACTACGTGCAGGAATGTCGATCTCGATGATATCGTCCTCCTGCACCAGGCCAATGTTGCCTTTGCCCGCCGCTTCCGGCGAAACATGACCGATGGACAACCCGGAGGTACCGCCGGAGAAACGTCCGTCAGTGATGAGGGCACAGTCCTTGCCCAGGCCCTTGGACTTGAGATAGCTGGTGGGATAGAGCATCTCCTGCATCCCCGGCCCGCCCTTGGGGCCTTCGTAGCGAATGATGACCACGTCACCTGCTTTTATCTGATCGTTCAAAATGGCTTCCACCGCCGCTTCCTGGCTCTCGAACACCCGTGCCGGGCCCCTGAACTTCAGGATGGATTCATCCACCCCGGCGGTCTTGACGATACAGCCGTTTTCCGCCAGGTTGCCATAGAGCACCGCCAGGCCGCCGTCCTGGCTGTAAGCATGGGCCTTGTCCCGGATGCAGCCTTGCTCACGGTCCAGGTCCAGGTCGAGGTAACGCTTGCTCTGGCTGAAGGCTTCCTGGCTGGGCACGCCACCGGGAGCGGCGCGGTAGAAATCCCTGCGCTTCTGGTCGTCGGTATAGCGCACATCCCACAGGGCCAGGGCCTCGGCCATGCTGCGGGCGTGCACCGTGGGCACGTCATGATGCAGCAGGCCCGCCCGGTCCA
>JALVNE010000239.1 GCA_027026755.1 Sedimenticola sp.
AGATAGAAAAGTCATAGAAAGTGGGGGGGGGGCACTGCTGTCCCACAAATATCCCACAAAAGCAGAAAGCCTGAATCCTTGTTGTATAATGTTTGTACCATCAAGCACTATATATAAGGAGTTCAGGCTTTGGCACATAATAACACCGCATTTCAACAACTACTACAACCGCTCTCGAGACATGGATTTGAACGATTAGCAAAACAGCACCATAACGGGCAAAAATTACGTTCAGTCACTCGCTGGGATCAATTCATAGGCATGGCGATGTCACAACTTTCAGGGCGACAAAGCTTACGTGATATTGAATCAAACTTAGAAGCTCAACAAGAAAAGCTCTATCACCTTGGAGCTAAACCCATTGCGCGATCAAGCTTGGCAAGATTGAATGAAAAACAACCCGCCACACTTTATGAATCTGTGTTCTATCAGCTCCTCACTCACTGTAAAAAACAACCATCAAAGCATAAGTTTAGGTTTAAGAATCCACTGTTTTCTTTGGATGCAAGCACTATTGATTTATCCCTAAAGATCTTCCCTTGGGCTGCACATCAATCCCACGCTGCAAATGTGAAGTTAAGCGTTGGTCTTAATCATGGTAATTGGATTCCCGAGTTTGTTGCACTAAGCGACGGTAATGAAAATGATAGAATTCAAGGTCGAAAGTTCACCTTTCCCAAAGGCAGTATTGTTGCTTTTGACAAAGGATACAATGATTACGGATGGTTTAAAAGCCTTACCGATCAAAAGGTTAGCTTTGTTACAAGACTGATGACTAACGCGGTTTATGATGTATTAGAGCATCGTACTGTGATGACACAAAAAGGTATAATCAGTGATCAAATCATCCAATTTAACAGCGCTCATGCGATAAAAAAAGAAACTCCAAAGCTGAGGCTAGTCGAGTATTATGATAAAGACGGCGACAAAACCTATTTCTTTTTAACCAATAATTTTAAGCTTTGTGCCGCGACAATTGCCGCCATTTACAAAGATCGCTGGCAGGTAGAACTATTCTTCAAAGCCATCAAACAAAACCTCAAGATCAAAGCTTTTGTTGGGGTATCCCGCAACGCAGTAATGACACAGATTTGGATTGCAATGATCACTTATTTATTGTTGGCTTATGCTCGGCATAGCGCAAAAACAGGTTGGACTGTACAACGAATACTAAGGGTTATTCAGCTCAATTTATTTGAGCGAAAGAGTCTACGACAGATATTAAAACCAGATTCCCCGAGGCATAAAAAA
>JALVNE010000240.1:0-1018 GCA_027026755.1 Sedimenticola sp.
TAACAATGATGAAGTCTGATGAACTATTGCGTTGCATTAGGTACTTAAGATTCAATTCAGTCGACAGTTATCTCAACATTTGCATTGAATCTTTGCGATGTAAATCAAGTGTGATGTGAATCTTTCAGTTAGATGAATACTTTCAGAACATTCAGCTTGTGTCGTTCTGAAACAAGCCAAACGTTTAATATCTACTTTGCGACAAAGTTTGCTGAATAAGTTTGCTGCATTAGTTGATTTGAGTGTAAACTATTTCTACTTTCCGGGAAACTTTGTTGAGTTACTGACTGCAGTTCTGTTGAACAATTCTGTTGCAGGAAACGTAGAGTTTCTTGTGTAGTGTGACGCGAAAGAAATCCGTTAAAGCTTGTTGGACAATTTTGTTGCATTAGTTGATTTGTGTAGAAACTACTTCTACCTTGCAGGAAACTTTGCTTTCTTATTCTTTTGTGCAAAGAATGATGAAACTTCGCAGAGTTATTGTGCACTGTGAAGTGCTATAAACATGTTAGCAGTAATGATGAAGTCTGATGAACCATTGCGTTGCATTAGAAACATCCTGCTTTCATTCCCATAGTTGATTTCAGTGTATGCTACTCTTCTATTGGAGAAAGGATTGCTAAGTTACTGTCCTGAAAAGCGATAGGAATCTGTCTACTCGTATGCTAAGGTTCTTTGAACATCTTTATTCTATTGGCTGCTTTAAGCGGAAACTATTTTCTGTCTTACATGAAATTTGAAGTTATTGTAAACTGTGAAGTGATAGAAAACCGGTTGCAGTGATGCTAAATTTTGTTGAACAAGTTTGCTATTTCTACTTTGCAGGAAGCTTTGTTGAGTTACTGTGAGTGTGAAGCGAAAGAGATAGAAAACCGTTTGCAGTGATGTTAAAATTTCTTGAACAATTTTGTTGCATTACTTGATTTACGTGTAAAGTATTTCTGCTGTGCAGTGTGATTTCATATAAACATGACTACACTATTGATGAAATCAATTGAACTTTTGCGTTGCCTTACGA
>JALVNE010000240.1:1028-1244 GCA_027026755.1 Sedimenticola sp.
AAAGTTTATTGCATTAGTTCGTTGAGGTGCACGATATTTATGCCTTGCAGAAAACTTTATTAAGTCACTGTGCAGTATGAAATGATAGCAGTCCGTTAAGTTTCGTTGAAATTTTTATTGTATTAGTTGGCTTAAGTGTAAACTATTTCTGCTTTGCGAAAGCTTTGTAATACTGCGCATGTGACACAATGGAAATTCCATTAAAGCTTGCTAAAT
>JALVNE010000241.1 GCA_027026755.1 Sedimenticola sp.
CTTCCTAATCAGCAAACCCGAATGTATCGTTCAATATTTGGACTCTATAGCCTGGAGCGCGCGGTGTATGGCACACGAGAGGGTCAAAAAGTCGAGTATGTCCCGTTAGATAACCGGCTTCAACTACCAGAGACCCGCTTTTCATATTTGCTACAGGACTGGAACCAGCAGCTATCCGTTGAAAATCCATTTAATCAGGTAAACAAGGTACTGGACAGAATATTACAGTTCAAACAACCCATTGACAGTATTGAGCGTATGACCTATCAGGGTGCAGAAACCGTTGAAGAGTTTAGAAAAAGTTTGCCTAAAATAAAACCAGAAGAAGAGCATGAAATCATAGTGGGCACCGCCGATGGTAAAGGAGTACCCATTGTAACAAAGGTTGATGAAAAACCAATAGAAACGCACAAACCGAGCAAAGGCCCCAAACCAGATAAAAAGAAAATGGCTGTTGTTGGTAGTGTTTATTCCAGTGCAGCTAACATAAGGACACCGGAAGATGTCATCAAGTCATTATTTTCGAGCAAGTCATCGCCAGACAAAAAACCTCATATTAAACCATTAAATAAGCGAGTCAGGGCGAGCTTGACACGAATAGAAAATACTCAGGAAATAAATGCGACGGATGAAATATTTAACTGGTTAGAGGCAGAAAACAGGCAACGCAACCCGGATAATAAAAAACCACTGGTTATCATTATGGATGGTCAACCCTCCTTATGGACGGCAGCAGACAGGCTGCCTGAAAAGAGAATTGAAATATTGGATTTGTTGCATGTTACTCCCAGGATTTGGGATGCATCAAAGATATTCCATAGCAAACAGGAAGAAAAATTAAAATTCATTGAAGACCGGGTATTACGCATATTACAGGGGCAGGTCAAAGGTGTTATTCGTGGCTTGAAACAAATGGCCAGCAAAAGAAAGCTGAGTAAAAAGAAAACTGAAAAGCTGAGAAAAATCTGCAACTACC
Source organism: Sedimenticola sp. (assembly GCA_027026755.1). GTDB lineage: Bacteria > Pseudomonadota > Gammaproteobacteria > Chromatiales > Chromatiaceae > Thiolapillus. The sequence goes on from JALVNE010000241.1 coordinate 977, forward strand.
TTAAGAAAAATCAGGACAGAATGCATTACGACAAATACCTCGAAAACGGTTACCCCATAGCCTCTGGCGTGATTGAAGGTGCCTGCAGGCACTTTATTAAAGATAGAATGGAAAGAGCTGGAATGCGTTGGACAATTAAAGGGGCTCAGGCAATGTTAGATATTAGATCGATATACCTGAATGAACACTGGGATGAATTTACACGGTTCAGGATCAACACAATCAATTCCAGGCGGTATCCTGATCATAAAACACTTGAGAAGT
>JALVNE010000242.1 GCA_027026755.1 Sedimenticola sp.
GTGGGGGGGTGGGGAAAGCTGTCCAGATTCTTTACCAGAAATTCGTAGATTTCCCGCTGGCGGCGGGTGAGATTGGGTTCGGTCATGGCAGGCCTCCTGCGTGCTGGGTTTGTTCTATTATAGAACAAAAGCAAAACTTTTCCAGGGGTTGTTTTCCCGAGCCCAGGACGCGGCACCACTCCGCCCCAGAGTCGGGTGGCGGGATTCTGAGGAATCCTCCGCACACTGACCCTCGGCAACTGCTCCATGCGTTGCTCTACCTCCCGCATCCATGCCGTCGTCTCCCCGAGAAGGCTCTCGCAAAAAGGGCAGCCTCCACAGTGTAGGGAAGGGCTTTTACGACATCCTTCGAGAGGAGAACGGTTCTGGCGCTGAAAATTCCGCCATCTGTTTCGGCCACCCTGATAAAATGCGCGATTGGTATTTTATTATTTGCAGACGCCATGACCGTCAGAACCCGTTTTGCTCCCAGTCCCACCGGCTACCTTCATGTCGGCGGGGCCCGCACCGCCCTGTTTTCCTGGCTTTATGCCCGCAAGCACGGCGGCCAGTTCGTGCTGCGTATCGAGGACACGGACCTGGAACGCTCCACCCAGGAATCCGTGAATGCCATTCTCGAGGGCATGACCTGGCTGGGCCTGGAATATGACGAAGGGCCTTTTTACCAGACCCATCGCTTCGATCGTTACAGCCAGGTCATCGACCAGCTGTTGGAAAAGGGCCTGGCCTATCGTTGTGACTGCCCGAAAGAACGCCTGGACGAGTTGCGCGAGGAGCAGATGAAGCGCAAGGTCAAGCCCCGCTATGATGGCTATTGCCGCCACCGGGAGATCGATCCTTCCCAGCCTCATGTGATCCGCTTCCGTAACCCGGACAGCGGCGCCGTGGTGTTCGACGACCTGGTGCGCGGGCGCATCAGCGTGGCCAACGAGGAACTGGACGATCTCATCATCCGCCGCAGTGACGGTTCACCCACCTACAACCTGACGGTGGTGGTGGACGACGCGGACATGAACATCACCCATGTCATCCGCGGTGACGACCATATCAACAACACCCCCCGGCAAATCAACCTGCTCAAGGCCCTGGAGCTGCCCGTGCCTCAATACGGGCATTTGCCCATGATTCTCGGCGACGATGGTGCGCGCCTGTCCAAGCGCCATGGCGCGGTGAGCGTCATGCAGTACATGGAGGAAGGTTTTCTGCCCGAGGCCCTGCTCAACTACCTGGTGCGCCTGGGCTGGTCCCATGGCGACCAGGAGATTTTTTCCGTGGATGAGATGATCCAGCTGTTCGAGCTGGAGCAGGTGAACAAGGCGCCATCCGCCTTCAACACCGAGAAACTGTTGTGGATCAACCATCACTACATCAAGGCCGACGATCCCAAGCGCATCGCCCACCTGCTCTCACCCCATATGGGACGCCTGGACATCGACCCCACGCAAGGCCCGGACCTGGTGAAGGTGGTGGAAGCCCAGCGCGAGCGGGCCAGCACCCTGGTGGAGCTGGCGCGGATCAGCGCCTTTTACTACCGGGATTTCGACAGCTTCGACGAGAAAGCAGCCAGGAAGGCGCTCAAGGCCGGTGCCCTGGAGCCCCTGGCCCTGGTGCGCAGCCGCCTGGCGGAACTGCCGGACTGGAACCGGGAAGATATCCACGCGGTGATTGCCAGTGTGGTCGATACCCTGGAAACGGGTTTCGGCAAGGTGGCCATGCCCGTGCGCGTGGCGGTCACCGGCGGCGCGCCGTCGCCGGACCTGGATCTCACCATGGAAATGGTGGGCCGCGAGGCCTGCCTGCGCCGCATCGACAAGGCCATTGCATACATCGAAGAAAAATCATGAGCGAAAACAGCACACCTACCAATTTCATCCGCCAGATCATCGAGGACGACCTGGCTTCAGGCAAGCACAGCCGCATCCACACGCGCTTTCCCCCGGAGCCCAATGGCTACCTGCACATCGGTCATGCCAAGTCCATCGTGCTCAATTTCGGCGTGGCGGAGGATTACCAGGGCCAGTGCAACCTGCGCTTCGACGACACCAACCCCCACAAGGAAGACGAGGAGTACGTGGAGGCCATCAAGGAGGATGTGCGCTGGCTGGGCTATGAATGGGCCGGCCTGTATTTCGCGTCGGACTATTTCGAACAGCTCTACCAGTTTGCCGTGGAACTCATCGAGAAGGGCAAGGCCTTCGTCTGTGATCTCAGTGCCGAGGAAGTGCGCGAGTACCGGGGCACCCTCACCGAGCCCGGCAGGGAGAGCCCTTGGCGTAACCGCAGCGTGGAGGAGAATCTGGATTTGTTCCGGCGCATGCGCGCTGGTGAGTTCGAAGATGGGGCGCGCACCCTGCGGGCCAAGATCGATATGGCCGCGCCCAACATGAACATGCGCGATCCGGCCCTGTACCGCATCCGCCGGGGCGCCGTGCATCACCAGACGGGCGACGCCTGGTGCATCTATCCCATGTACGACTTCACCCATCCCATCTCCGACGCCCTGGAAGGCATCACTCATTCCCTGTGTACCCTGGAGTTCGAGGATCACCGGCCCCTGTACGACTGGGTGCTGGACAATATCAGCGCCCCCTGTCATCCCCGGCAGATCGAGTTCGCCCGTCTCAATCTGGAATACACGGTGATGAGCAAGCGCAAGCTCACCCAGCTGGTGGACGAAGGTCACGTGGAGGGCTGGGACGACCCGCGCATGCCCACCATTGCCGGCCTGCGCCGCCGGGGTTATACACCGGCGGCGATTCGTGATTTCTGCAACCGCATCGGCGTCACCAAGTCTGACGGCACCGTGGAGATGAGTGTGCTGGAAGCCGCCATTCGTGAAGACCTGGACCGCAGGGCGCCCCGGCGCATGGCGGTGCTCGACCCTCTGCGGGTGGTGATCACCAACTATCCGGAACATGAAGAAGAAACCCTGACCGGTCCCAATCATCCCAAGGACGAATCCATGGGCAGCCGGGAGCTGAAATTCTCCCGGGAGCTGTGGATAGACCGGGCGGATTTTCGCGAAGAAGCCAACAAGAAGTACAAGCGCCTGGTTCTTGGTGGAGAAGTACGTCTGCGTAATGCCTACACCATCATCTGCCAGAAAGTGGTCAAGGATATCAGTGGTGAAATCAAGGAACTGCATTGCACCTATGACCCCCACACTTTGGGACGCAACCCGGAAGGACGGAAAGTCCGGGGCGTGATCCACTGGGTATCCGCCCTGGCGGCAGTGCCTGCGGAAGTGCGTTTGTATGACCGCCTGTTCACGGTGCCGGCGCCTGATGGGGACAAGGACAAGCCTTTCCAGGAGTTTCTCAATCCCGACTCCCTGAAAGTGGTTCAGGCCATGCTCGAACCCGCTTTGGCGGAAGCACGGCCGGGGGATCGTTTTCAGTTTGAGCGGGAGGGCTATTTCTGCCGTGATAGCGTCAGCAAGGACCTGGTTTTCAACCGCGTGGTCACCCTGCGCGATTCCTGGGGTGGCGGCTGAAATTTTTTACAAAAAAATATAGACAGGGAAAAAAGCCTGCATTATCATACGCGCCTCTTGAGGATGCCTTGGCACCGCAGAGGTTCCAGAGGTGTAAGCGGGGCCATAGCTCAGCTGGGAGAGCGCAACACTGGCAGTGTTGAGGTCGGCGGTTCGATCCCGCCTGGCTCCACCAACAAACCGGCCTTTCCCGGAAGCCGGTAAAGTGACAAGTTTACTTGTCCCCTTCGTCTAGAGGCCTAGGACACCGCCCTTTCACGGCGGTAACAGGGGTTCGACTCCCCTAGGGGACGCCATTTCGAAACCCGCTGATTTTCTGAATCAGCGGGTTTTTTCATGGTGCGACATCACGGGCGCTATTCCCCGAGCTTTGGAAAGTCATTGGCCGGTAGATGGTTCCCGTCCCGGTCGGTGGTATAATTTCATGGATACCTTCATCCCGCAGCACTGAGGATTCTTCATGGAAAAGATCACCTGTTTCAAGGCCTATGACGTTCGTGGCCGCATTCCCGACCAGCTCAACGAGGACATCGCCTACCGCATCGGCCGGGCCTATGCCGCCTTCCTGCAGCCGAAGACAGTGGTGGTGGGCGAGGATATCCGCCTTTCCAGCCCCGGACTGCGCAAGGCCCTGGTGCAGGGGCTCACCGACAGCGGCGTGGATGTGAAGGAACTGGGCCTGTGCGGTACCGAAGTGGTGTATTTCGCCACGGATCATTATGGTTACGATGGTGGCATCATGGTCACCGCCAGCCACAATCCCATGGATTACAACGGCCTGAAGTTCGTGCGCGAGGGCTCCCGTCCCATCAGCGCCGACACCGGCCTGCAAGACATCCGGGAACTGGCGGAAAAGAACCAGTTTGCCGACACCGATCGAAAAGGCTCGGTGGAAAGCATCGACTGGAAGGATGATTACATCCAGGCGCTGCTGGGATATGTGGACCGGGACAAGCTCAAGCCTCTCAAAATTGTTGCCAATCCCGGCAACGGGGGCGCGGGCCCCATCATCGATCTGCTCGAAGAACATCTGCCCTTCGAATTCGTGCGCGTCAATTTCGAACCGGACGGCACTTTTCCCAATGGCATCCCCAATCCCATACTGCCGGAGAACCGCCAGGTCACCATCGACGCCGTGCTGGAGCACAAGGCAGATTTCGGCATCGCCTGGGACGGGGATTACGACCGCTGTTTCCTCTTCGATGAAACCGGCCGCTTCATCGAAGGCTATTACATCGTCGGCCTGCTGGCGGAAGCCTTTCTGGTGAAACAGCCCGGGGCCAAGATCATCCATGACCCGCGTCTGATCTGGAATACTATCGATATCGTGGAATCCTGTGGCGGTATTGCCATCCAGACCAAGTCGGGGCACGCCTTCATCAAGGAACGCATGCGTGAGGAAGACGCTATCTACGGCGGCGAGATGAGCGCCCATCACTATTTTCGTGATTTCGCCTATTGCGACAGCGGACAGATTCCCTGGCTGCTGGTGGCGGAACTCATCAGCGCCAAGGGCAAGAGCCTGAGCAGCATGCTGGATGAACGCATTGCCAAGTTCCCTTCCAGCGGGGAGATCAACTTCAAGGTGAAGGACGCCGCCGAAGCGGTGAAGGCCGTGGAGGAGAAATACCTGCCGGAGGCAAAGAGCGTGGACCGCACCGACGGCTTGTCCCTGGAGTACGACAACTGGCGGTTCAACCTGCGGGCATCCAATACCGAACCCGTGCTGCGTCTCAATCTGGAGAGCCGGGGCGACCAAAAACTGATGGAAGAGAAAACAGCCGAGATCAGTGCTTTTCTCCAGGCCATGGCCGATTGACTCCGGCGGAGCAGAATAACGTGCGTGTGTTGGTTACGGGCCAACCGGCCTCTGGGCTTTTCATCCTTGGAGAACTGCTGTTCCGGCTGTATGGGCTGGAGAATCTCAATATGTCCCTGGATCATCTTCCGAAGGATTCGTCCGATTTGGCGCGATTCATAAGGGAAGGTGGTTTTCGTGATGGCAGCCTGATGGCGTGGCATTATCCCGCCGAGCCCGCCCTCCTGAAAGCTTGCCGGCAGCATGACGTGCACATCGTCTGTACCGTGCGGGATCCCTATATCTTGTTCGAAACCGTCTATCTTCATGCCAACAGCGCGCGGGGCATGCCCGCGGTGCCGGAAACCACCCGGATCAAAGGGGAAGATATGGAGAGTGATGCGGTGCTGGCGTTCATCCGGGATTCGTTTTCCCGGCAACTGCGCCTGACCGCCGACTGGCAGGCCAGTGGTCAGGCCTTGATGGTCCATCAGGAGCAGCTCATGCTGGAGGTGGAACGCACCATGGAGGTCCTGGAGCCGGTATTGGGTAAGGCGCCCGACTCGGATGTTCCTAGCCTGATGAAAACCATCCTGAAGAAACATGCCTTGGGTTCCAGCCTCAACCCTTTGTCTGATTCGCGGTTGCCGGCCAGCACCATTCGGGTACTGAACGAGGTCATACCCGAGGCTTTCTTCGAGTTGGGGTATCGGAAACGGGAGGTGGATGCCAAAGAAAGCATGGTCCAGCGCATGTTGGGTATGGCCCTTTTTCAGCAGTTGTATGCTGGGCGGCAGCGGGTGTTTCTCGTGGGACATGGCAAGTCAGGAACCACCTGGCTGCACATGCTGTTCTTTCACCACCCCAATGTTGCGGCGGTAGCCGAACGGCGGCTGTTTGAACATCCAGACCAGAACGAAGCGCTGTTCGATGCTTTTCTGGACGACGAGGCTTTCCAAAGCTGGTTTCAGAGTTCTTCCTTTGGCATCAGGGCGCCGGAACAGACAGGTGTACGCTATGAGCTGATGCGTCTGATGAGTGACTATCTGCTCTACCGGGCGCTGGCCATGCGCAAGACCGCCAAGGGTTTCGAGCGCAGAGAACCCATTACCCATTTCAGCGAAAAGATCGCCCTGAACACCGAGCAGGATGCCCGGGTGACCATCGACACCCTGAAAAAACTCTACCCGGATGCCAAGATCGTGCATATCGTGCGTGATCCCCGGGACGTGGCTGTATCCGCCATGTTTCATTCCTACCGTAATTTCCGTGAAAAGCACGAACGCAACTGGATCACGGATTTCGTGGATTCGGTACTGGAAGGTGACAACAGCAATATTCTCAAGAAACAGGCCGTTTCCGCCTACTTCAGGAGCCATGCCAGGGCCTGGAAGCAGATCGCCGGGATTTTTCATCACAAAGGTGAAGCCTTGTATGGTGAGGATTACCTACTGGTGCGTTATGAGGACTTGCTTGCAGCGCCGCAGGAAGAGGTGACCCGTCTGTTGGCCTTTGCCGGTTTGTCCTGTGACAAGCCCCTGGTAGAGGAAGTGGTGGAAAACGCTTCTTTCAAGAACTTGTCCAAAGGACGCAAGGCAGGGGAGCAGGACAGTGCCAGTTTTTATCGAAAGGGTGTGGCCGGGGACTGGAAGAACTACCTGAGCCCCGAGGCCAGCCGCAAGGTCTTCAGCGATGCCTGGGAGTTGATGCAGGCCTTTGGGTATGGCGACGCATAAGCTATGTGGCAGCTGAGAAAATTATTCCCGTCACAACTCACTATCGAAGACAGGACGCGCCATCGGGATAACAACTTTACTTTGATAAGATTGATAGCGGCGTATGCAGTATTGTTTGCGCACAGTTATGGCCTGGCGCTTGGCAGGCCCGGGCAGGATGCGGTTACTCGTTGGGTCAAGATGTGGTGGGGACAGAGTCTTGGTGAACTGGCGGTGACCGTCTTTTTTGTGGTGAGTGGTTTTTTGGTCGGAGGGAGTTATCTGCATCGCAATAACGCTTTGGCATTTGTCGAAGCCCGGGTTCTTCGCATATTCCCCGCGTTGTTTCTTGCCGTGGTGTTATCCGTATTTGTGGTGGGATGGTACGCGACCACCATGGATAAAATGGACTATTTGCGCAGCCCTGTCACCTGGGATTATGTGCGCCACAATCTCTGGTTGTTGGGTGGGGTGAAATACCAGTTGCCAGGGGTATTCGAGAGCAATCCAAGAACATCGGCCGTAAATGGTTCCTTGTGGACTTTGCCCTTGGAACTGAGAATGTACATCATGGTGCTGATCCTTGGTGTTGTCGGGATATTGAAAAGACAACATCTGTTCAATTTTTTTGCTGTTGCGTTAGTTTTCGTATTTCTTGCCAAAGAAAACTCCTGGTTGACACTGGATCCCCGATATTCCAAGCATTTGTACCTGGTTGTCGCCTATGTTGTTGGAATGTTTCTTTATGTCAACCGAAAAAATATTCCCCTGAATCTCATTGTGCTTACGGCTGTTGTGACAACGATGTGGATTTTTCATGGTACTTCATTGTGGATGCCTGTAAAGATTATGGGCTTGGGGTATGTCTTGTTGTTTATTGCCCTGCATCCTGCTGTACGTCTTCCAAATCTTGACAGATGGGGGGATATTTCATACGGAGTTTATGTATTTGCGTTTCCCGTACAACAGTTGATCGTGAAAGATGTAACCCGTTCTCCGCTTGAGGTATTGCTGTACTCTACTTTGGTGGTGGTGCCTTTATCCATGATGTCTTGGCGTTTTGTGGAGAAGCCGGCCTTACGTTTGAAAGGAAAACTTCCAGGAGTCCTCTCTGGATCGATTCCCGTGCTCGACCGGAAGACTGGGTAAGGTCTGGCATGCCCGCGCTAGATTCCCGCCCCTGGTATTTTCTGCATATTCCAAAAACTGCTGGAACCAGTTTTCGCGTGTTGCTGGAGAACAATTTTCATCTTCGGCAGATTTGCCCGCCCTACGAATTTTATACACTTGCCCGGTACAGCGACGAGCAGTTGCGGCAGTTCCGCCTGTTTCGCGGACATATGGGATACAGCTTGGTGAATTATGTGCCGGTGAAACCCAGGGTCATGGTTATGCTGCGCGATCCCATGGAACGGGTGGTATCCCATTTCGAGTACATCCGCCGGGACCCAGCCCACCCCAAGTATGCTGTCATCCACGAACGCAACATGGATTTGAGGGATTTTCTTCTCGATCCAGAGTTGGGCATCGAGGTGATCAATGCTCAGGTGCGTCCCCTGGCTCATCTGGCCGACCGTCGGACATTGAAGGAGCTTTTGGCAGGCAGAGTCGACCAGGCCGACTTCGCCCGAGCCTGGCGAGGTCGTCTCGAGGATGTGTTGCCACCGGATGATGAGTTGCTGGATGTCGCCCTGCAGCGGCTTGAAAAGATGGCTTTTGTGGGTATTACCGAACAGTTGCAGCGAAGCATGGTGGTAGCCACCACCCTGTTGCACGGTTGCTCACCACCGCCTGTGCAGGCGCTGAATATCAATCCAGGGCGTACCCGTTTGGCGCAGTTGCCGTCGGAGACGCGAGACTTGTTGCGGGAAGTAACGGCCCTGGATGCCCGCTTGTATGAAAAGGGCAAGGCCCTGCTCGATTCGGCCTGGGAAAAGGTGTCCGCCAGGTCGGATGCTGAGGCCAGGCAGGCTTGTGAACAAGAGGTCGATGCTTCGGGAAAAGTGCATGTGGATTTTTCCCTGCCTCTGTGTGGCGCAGGTTGGCACCAGCGGGAGTTGATACCGGGAAAGGGTGTTCTGCGCTGGACTGGTCCGGGAAATGAGTCCTATATCAGGGTGGCCCTGTCACCCGGGAGATCCTATCGCTTGAAGATCGCCATCGCCGATTGGGTAAGTGAAGCTGTACTGCACAGCTTGAAGCTCTATCTCGGCGATGCGCGTTTGCCATTGGAACTGGTTGCCGAGAATGGCTCGCTGTATGCGATTTCGCATGTGGATGCGTCCTTATTGCAAAGTGGTACGGATGTAAGACGTTTGTATCTGCGCCTGGCCGAGACCCTCAGCCAGAGTAGTGAAGCAACCACAGGCATCAATCATTGCCATTCGCGTAAAGTAGGGGTGGCGGTATATTCATTCGACTTTGTGCCTCAGGCTCAATAGGAGCATCGATGTTTGCGTGGTGAACAAACCATGGATTAGCCCTTGCGGATGAGCAGGAAAGGACGCTCCACGAAATAATAGGACAGGCTGGACACAACCAGGACCAGCGGAAGACTGACCAGCATCAGCTGGGGCAGTCTGTAGCCGTTGATGGAACGAATGAAATCACTGTGAGCCAATCCTTCCACCAGGGGATAGTGCCACAAATACAGGCTGTAGCTGATCAGCCCCAGGAACAGCATTGCCGGGTTGTTGAACAGGCGGCTGATCAGACCGCGGTTGAGGGACAGGCCCAGAACCAGCAAGGCAATGGCCAAGCCAGAAAAGCTGTACCAGGTAAACAGACTCCAGTGTCCTTGCCAAAACAGCTTGTGCCTGCCGCCGGTGAAAAAATACAGTGCTCCGATTATCCCAAACAGGCCAAGCGTGAATGCAAGGCGAGAAAACCATTGTTGATTTTTCCCCTTCAGCCGCCTGGATAGATAAAGATAGAGCCAGGCAAAGTAGATGCCAGAGACAAACTGGCTCAACCGACCCGGCAGTTGGTTGAGCAGCCATTGTTTCCTGGGGACGGAGGCGTCACTGATCCAGTGAAAGCTCAGATAGCGATAGCTTACGGAAACGATGATGGAGAGGATGAGCAACCACAGTAATTGTTTTGGCGTTCTGATCCAGAACATCAACAGGGGAAGAAGCAGATAAAAGCCAAATTCGACGGGCAAGGTCCAGTAAACCCGGTTGATTTCTTCGTTGAATTCAAAACGCAGGTTGTGAATCATCAGGGCGTGACTGAGCAGGTTCCAAAAACCCGGAAGGTGATCCCGGGTAAAGATGATGGCGACAAGAATCAACAAGACAAGCTGTACATAGTAAGCCGGTAGCACCCGGTATAGACGTCGCCTGAAATAACGGGGAATATCAACCGCCTTTTGTCCCAGCAGACGCTGCTTGAGAAAGGGGATGGCCAGTAGAAAACCGGACAAGACAAAAAAAATATCCACGCCTATCCAGCCGCCGGAGAAGAGAATCGTCAGATCGAACTCTTCCCCAAGCAATTCGACCATCATCTTTCTGGGTTTGGCGGCCATCCATAGATGAAACAACAGTACCCAACAGGCGGCGAGCCCCCTCAAGCCGGTCAGCGCGTCGATATATTCCACATGGGTGGATGTAGCGCGTTCCAGTTCCTTTAATTTGTCATTTGGTTTCATTGCGCTGCTTCGTCCGCCCGATGCTTCGATACCATGTTTTGGAATATCTCTCTGCTGTCGGGCAGAATCTTCATTCGTTCTGTCAGGCCAATGTCGAAAGGGGCGGCGAACCTGTCTTCATACCAGCGGGCATAGTGCAGGCTGTACATGCGCGCGGCGTTGGCCTTGGGATACAGGCCTGTCTTGATGCAGCCATGACACAGGGCCATGGGATATTCCTGTCTGGCCACATGTTCCCGCAGGGAGGACATCAGCCCTGACTGCCAGATCTCGTGGGCGGGTTGCTTGCCGATGTCGCCGAAAGTGACGCCATGGTAGCAGCAGGGATGGGCGGCGCCTTCATAGCTGAAATAAAGGGTTTTGAAAGGTTCCATGCAGAACATCTGCGGCTGATGGCGGTATTCCACTGCATCCTTTTCCGGAACCTGTACCTCGATCTTGCCTGCGGCTTTTTCCCCCAGGGCACCCTGTTTGCGTTTTTCCCGGGCGATGTTTTTCAGTTCCGGGATGGGAACGACCTGGCTGGACAGGGGGCCACTTCCCATATGGCGGGATTGGAGCACCGCTGCATCGTCCTGACTGGTTTCATAGTCGCCGGCCTCCAGGCGCAGGCCATATTCCGCGGCAATGTCGCGGGCCTGTTGCAGAATCCGCCCTTCCTGCTCCGGGTGGAACACGGAGGCATGGCCATGGAGTTCCTGAATGATGTCGTAGGTCTTCATGGGCTTGAGGTGGATCACATTGGCTCCGGCTTCTCCCATCAGGCGCACGAATTCCGGCAGCCTGTCCACATGGTGCTTGAAGGCCAGGCTGTTGATGACGATGAGAGGAAAGTCCGTGTTCTGCCGTTTCTTCTCCGCGCTGAGGCGGCGGATGCCCGCCAGCACCCGCTCGAAGTCTCCGCCGATGTAGATGTTTTCGTAGTCTTCCCGGTTGCTGCCGGAGAAGCTCACGGTGATCTTGCTGATACGCTTGCGCACCAGGTCTGCACAGGTCTTTTCATCCAGGTGCATGCCGTGGGTGAAGAAATCCACCATGACTTCATAACGGTCGAGAATTTCCAGGATGCGATCGAACTGGGGGTGCAGGGTGGGTTCACCGTAGCCGAAGGCATGCACCACCAGGGCATGCTCCAGAACTTCTCCCATGCGTTCCTCGATGAGATCGGCATCGAAAAATCCCCGGTGCCGGTGAGAAATGATGTTGAAGCGCTTGGGATTGAGGGCGGAGAAGGTGTGGCACATGGCGCATTGCAGATCGCACAGGTTGCTCACCTCGATGAAGACTTCCAGAGGCCATGGGGGCTGGGTGCCCTCCTGAACGAAATCCAGGAAACCCTGGATGGCCTCGCGCTTGTGATCCCGGAAGCGTGAACCTGCCTCTG
>JALVNE010000243.1 GCA_027026755.1 Sedimenticola sp.
TTGAACAGGCGCAGGCTGCCGTCCTCGCCCCGGTCGATGAAGGGCAGAATGGGAAAATCCACCTGGCTGAAGGCTTCGGCCAGCAGGGTGGAGCAGACCGTGCGCGTGGCGTCGCCGGCATTGTGCTGGAACAGGCTGGAGCGCCAGCGCCTGGGCAGGATGGCCCAGGGAAAGAAAAAGCGGGCCAGATCCATGACCTGGCGGATGTCGTAATTGCTGCCCAGTTTGCCGATGGCGTAGGCCAGCACCTCCTGGGCGTCGTCGGCGGAAAGACCGTCCGGGCGGCAGATGCGCAGATGTTCGTTGCGGTAAGCGGACAGGGGGGTGATGACGGTGCCTTTGCCCAGCACGGCCTCGATCACCAGTTGTTCTTCGGGGTCGCCTTCGAAATTGGCTTCGATGACGACTCTCAGGCGGGGATCGCGGATATCGAACAATCGTCCGACATACAGGGCGGAGTGGCTCCAGGGACTCTGGGTGATGAGCTTGATGACTTCCGCCACCCGGCTGCGCCCTTCCACCAGGAGCACGTCACAGGGACGCAATTCAAAACGCAGCCGGTTGAAATCACACAAAGGGGTTTCGGGCGGCGGACCGTCCCGGGTCAGCCAGTTCAGGCCCCATTGGCTCAGTTTTCGGGTTACTCGTCGCATTGCTGACGGCCTTTTTCGTGTTTCTGTCAACAGTATAGACCGGTGGAGGAAGAATATTTTTTTAGGACAAACGGATTATTTTGGTTTATCTGGGGTTTTTATGGTTATTTATTCATAAGCTTTTGTATTAACGTGAAAATATAATAGTAGTACGATCGTCCAATAAGTTCTGGCCAGAATTTCGGAACAGCGGGGTCGGCCGGGTTGGAAAGGGAAATTGCCAAGCTGTGATGCTTCGCACAATGGCGGGAGCCGTTATTTCTTAGCATGCAACAAACAGAATGCGGCAAGCGGGACAGGCAAGGGGTTCGGTTCCAGGGCTGAGTGAGATTATGGCAAATGCGGACAAGATCGTTTATCTGGGGAATGGGCAGGCTGCCCAGGCTCCGGTGGTGACCATGGGCAAGTATGGCGGCCTGGCCCGTTCATGTGAAAACATGCTGGTCCAGGGCATAGAGCCACTGTTGCACGATATGTTTGCTCAGGTCGATGACGATCTGTATCGACTGGCGGAGAATTCTACCAGTAACGCCCGCCAGACCCTGTTTTTCGATGGCATGCGCAGCATGCGCCTGTTCAAGGACAAGGCGGAACAGGCCTATGTGAGGCTGTTGCATAACACCTTCACTTCCTTCTGGGAAGGACGTTCCTCCCTGGGATCCGGTACCGGCGCAAATGCCGGCGCGCTGGATGAGCTGTCCCTGGTCGAGAAGGATGAGCTGGAGGAAGAGCTTGCCGTCACCACCATGGCGTCCAAGACATGGAACCGGTTTCACCGTGAACTCACCCTGCTGGATCAGCGCTTTGCCCATATGCTGGGCCGGGAGTCCATCGACAGGGAGGAGAACCCGGCGGGTCCCACGGCCCTGTCGGAAATCTTTCGCGTGGTTCTGGATGAATGGGAAACCGAGGAAGTGCTGGCCCGCATCGTGGTCTACAAATGTTTCGAGCGGGTGGTGCTGGCCGAGCTGGGCGGCATCTATGAAAGCATCAATCACCTGCTGTCGGAAAAGGGTGTCCTGCCCGAGCTGAGCCCCCATGTCGCCGGCCGGGCCACGCGCCGGAATGCATCTGCTCCTGTTCATGCCGGCCGGCAGACCGATGCCGCGCCTGTTCAGGAGGATTCCGGGGCACAGGAACCCGATGCCGGGGCAGAAGCCGAGGAATATACCCCCTCCCTGAAGGAGATGTGGCAGTACATTCAGCAGATGGCGCCCCAGGGCATGAGTGCCCAGCCGGCCAATGTGCATCTGCCGGTGCTCCCCAGGGACAATGTCATGGAAGCCCTGAGCAACATGCAGAGCGCTGCCTTGTCGGACCTGAACCTGGACGATGTCGAGTGGTCCGCGGTTCAGGAACGGATTCGCCAGCAGCTCAGCCAGACCCTCTGTCTGGACGAGAGCGGCAAGGAAACCCACCGCATTGCGGAAACCGAGCAGCAGACCATCGATATTATTTTGATGCTGTTCGACCAGGTGCTGGATGATTCCAACCTGCCGGATGCCATGCGTGCGCTGATTGCCCGCCTGCAGATTCCCGTGCTCAAGGCGGCCATCGCCGATCCCACTTTTGTCGATGACGAGCAGCATCCGGCCCGGCGTCTGCTGAACGAGCTGGCGGGGGCGTCCGTGGGCTGGAGGGACGACGGCGACCGCAGCGAGAAGAGCCTCTATTTTCAGGTCAAGCGCGCCGTGGACCGCATCATTCACGAATACAATGAAGACGTGGGGCTGTTCGAGGAAGTGCGGGCGGATTTCTCCCGTTACATGGAGAAACGGGCACGGGTCAAGCAAATTCTGGAAGAACGGCTGGCCCAGGCCGTGTCCGGTGAGGAAAAGCTGGAGGTGGCCAGGAAACAGGTAGAGGAGATCCTGCAGGGCCTGGGTGTCAACGCCATGCCGACGGCTGCGCGGCAGATTTTGGAACAGCCCTGGAAGAAACTCATGACCATCCTGCTGCTGCGGGAAGGTGAAGAAGGCAGCAACTGGCGCAAGGCCGTGCATATCGCCCATTTGCTGGTGACCTATCTTGGAAATGGAAAGGAGGATTTCGACCGGGAAAAACTGCTGTCCAGCATTCCGGAAATCATCAGCGGCCTGAAAAAGGGTTTCAGTTATATCTCCTACGACCAGAAGAAATCCGCGGCCATGCTGAATCAGTTGCAGAGCTGTTTCATCGAGGTGCTGAAGAACGATGGAAAAGTGGAGGTGGAAGAGCCGGTCGCAGAAGACCAGGTCGCGGCAGAGCAGGATTCCCCGGAACCCGATATCGAGGATGAACACAGCATTGCCGTGAGGAACATGAAAGAAGGCAGCTGGATTCGCATGCAGCTGGATACCGAAGAAGACCCCCTCATCTGCAAAATGGTGTGGCGCAGCAAATACACCGGCACCATGGTGTTCGTGGACGGCCAGGGCAACAAGGCGGCGCAGATGAAGGAATCGGAGCTGGCTTCCTATTTCCGCGATGGCAGCGCCCAGTTCCTCGAGGATGCCCAGGCACCCCTCATCGACCGGGCCATCAGGAAAATGATGAAGGTACTGAATGCGCGTATTGTGGGGCCCAAACTCCAGATGTCGGAATAGCCAGTCTTTCGCTTGAACGAAGCCCCTTGAGCCCGCGTAGCGGGTTCTTTTTTGTCCGCGTGACCCATGGGCTGTGCGAAAATAGGCGTCATGAGATCTTTGGAGGATGCCTGGATATGGAGAAAGCGGACATCGGCCTGGTAGGCCTGGCGGTCATGGGCCAGAACCTGGCCCTGAACATGGCGGATCACGGTTATCGCGTCACGGCATACAACCGCACCACGGAACGCATGCGGGCCTTCGTATCGGGGCCGGCGGCGGGCACCAGTATTGGCGGCGCGGAGACTCTGGAGGTCCTGGTGGCTTCCCTGGAGCGTCCCCGGCGCATCCTGCTCATGGTGCGCGCGGGAAAGGCCGTGGATGCGGTGATAGAGTCTTTGCTGCCATTGCTGGAAGCCGGTGACATCATCATCGACGGTGGCAACTCCCGCTATACCGACACCGAACGGCGTGTGGCTCTGCTGAAGGAGCATGGCATGCACTTCGTGGGTTGCGGCATTTCCGGGGGCGAGGAAGGCGCCCGTCATGGCCCTGCCATCATGCCCGGTGGCGACGAAGCCGCCTGGCCAGCCATCAGGCCTCTGCTGCAGTCCATCGCGGCCAAGGTGGACGGTGTTCCCTGCTGTCAGTGGATAGGCAGCGGCGGCGCCGGGCACTATGTGAAGATGGTGCACAACGGCATTGAGTACGGCGACATGCAGCTCATTGCCGAGGCCTATCATTTCATGCGCGTGGGCCTGGAGATGGACATGGATGCCATACAGCAGGTGTTCGCCCGCTGGAAACAGGGGGTGCTCGATTCCTATCTCATCGAGATCACGGCGGATATTCTTGCCCGGCG
>JALVNE010000244.1 GCA_027026755.1 Sedimenticola sp.
AACTCAGCGCCAGCGGACGGGACAGCATCACCTTCATGGTCAGCGCCAACCCGGGCCAACCCCTGGCTCCTTTGGCGAAGACCGCTTCCGGGGGCGAGTTGTCACGCATCAGCCTGGCCATACAGGTGGCCACCACCCGTTGCAGCGCCATGCCCACGCTCATCTTCGACGAGGTGGACTCGGGCATCGGCGGTGCCACGGCGGAAACCGTGGGCCGGCTGCTGCGCCAGCTGGGGGAAGGCAGCCAGGTGCTGTGCGTCACCCACCTGCCCCAGGTGGCTGCGCAGGCTCACCAGCAGCTGCGCGTGAGCAAGCATACCGACGGCAAGCGCACCGAAACCACCATCGAACCCCTGGACGAAAATCAGCGCGTGGAGGAGATTGCGCGCATGCTGGGCGGCGTCAATATCACGGCCCGAACCCTGGATCACGCCCGGGAAATGATCGCCCCACCCTAGACCGAACTTCACCCGGTCGCTGAACAAATATTCCAGCTAGCCTGTTCCTATCCGTCAGAACGGTTGGGACATTTCGGATCGGTACATTCCCCGTAGAGAATCAGCGAATGGTCGGCGATATTGAAACCATGTTTCTTCGCAATCTTCGCCTGGCACTTCTCGATGGTTTCGTCCACGAACTCTTCCACCTTGCCACAGTTGAGGCAGACGATATGATCGTGGTGCTCACCTCGATTGAGTTCGAACACCGCCTGCCCGCCCTCGAAATGATGGCGTTCTGCCAGACCGGCGGCCTCGAACTGGGTCAGCACCCGGTAAACGGTGGCCAGGCCGATTTCCTCGTCCCGCGCCAACAACTCCTTGTACACATCCTCCGCCGTCATATGGCGCTGGGCATTTTCTTCCAGAATCTCCAGGATCTTCATCCTGGGCAATGTGACCTTGAGGCCCGCCTTGCGAATGATTTGTTGGTCCATCTTGCCTGTACTCTCGAATAGGGATGCGGTGGTTTCTTTTACAGGGCCCTGCGCTACCCCGGCGACTGAAGACGATATATCTGGTCGCCGGGTCAATAGGAATCCGTTATCATGTGCGTCTGATCCTACTCCAGCCTACACGGGATGCCAATGCGTAAGCTTCTCATTTCTGTTGCTCTGACTGCAAGCCTTACGGGCTGCAGCAGTATCAATATCGACAGCGACCACTGGGATCTTTTCGGCGATGTCATCCCCAAGTCATTGGAAAAGCTGCCTTTTGTGTACCGGCCGCAGATCATCCAGGGCAATCTCATCGCCCAGGACAATGTCAACCTGCTCAAGCCCGGCATGCACAAGAAACAGGTGGAACTGGTGATGGGCACGGCCTTGCTCCAGGACGTATTTCATGATGACCGCTGGGACTATTACTATGGCATGGGCATAGGTAGCATAGAACTGGAGAAACGCCTGACCCTGTACTTCGAGAACGACAGGCTGGTCCGCATCCTGGGCGACTACCAGCCCCTGCCGCCCCTCCGCGGCGAAGGCGCGCCCAAGAATCAAAAGAGCATCATTCCGGTTCCCGACTGGCAGCCTGCGCCCGTCAGCCTGGTTGAAAAGCTCGCCAACACCGTGGGCCTGGGCGATGAAGTGGAAGACGCTGAAGCGAAAGCCGGGAAAAGGGTCAAAGAAGAGGCTGGAGACATAAAAGCCATGCCGGACAACGAAACTGAAGCCGAGGCGGAATGAAGATGATGGGAAAGACCCCATCTGCAGCTTGGGTTTCAGTCTGACATTGCTCCATTTATGACCGCTGTTGTCGGGCTGAAGCCCGACCTACGGCTTTGACCAGCCAGGAATTCAACCCCGGATGAAGTGTTCCCGGTAATAGGCCAGTTCGGCAATGGATTCGCGTATGTCGTCCATGGCCAGGTGGGAACCCTGCTTGCTGAAGCCTGCAACCAGTTCCGGCGACCAGCGCCTGGCCAGCTCCTTGAGGGTGCTCACATCCAGGTTGCGATAGTGAAAGAAGGCCTCGAGTTCCGGCATCAGGCGGGCCAGGAAACGCCGATCCTGGCAGATGCTGTTGCCGCACATGGGAGAAGCGCCGGCAGGCACCCATTCACGCAGAAACGCCAGAGTCTCCGCCTCCGCCCTGGACAGGTCGCAGTTGCTGTTTCGCACCCGCTCCGTGAGTCCGGACTGTCCATGCTGGCGGGTGTTCCACTCGTCCATGCCGGCCAGCACCTCATCCGGCTGGTGTATGGCAAGTTCCGGACCTTCGGCGAGAACCTTCAGTTCGCTATCGGTCACGATGGTGGCGATCTCGATGATCTGATCGTTGTTGGTATCCAGACCGGTCATCTCCAGATCGATCCATATCAGGTTGTCCTTGGAAACTGGCATAAGATGATTCATCCAGGTTGAAAAGGTTTATTTTACGGCATGCGCCGGGCAGATTGCGTAAAATATGCATTCTACGCACCCCCCTGATGACACCATGAACCTGTTTACCTGGATCTTCCTGGCCCTCCTGGCTGGCGGCATACTGCTGGAATACTGGCTGCTCTGGCGCCAGGCCAGGGCTGTTGCCGGGCACCGCGATCGGGTGCCAGAAGCCTTTGTCCAAAGCATTTCCCTGGAACAACACCAGAAGGCCGCAGACTACACCCTGGCGAACATCCGGGTGGAACGCGCCACCATTCTGTTCAATGCCCTGCTGCTCCTGGGCTGGACCCTGGGCGGCGGCCTGGATTGGCTGTATGGCCAGTGGCAGAAGACCGAATGGCCGCTGCTGTGGCAGGGCACGGGCCTGTTGATTTCCATTCTCGGCATCTCCACCCTGCTGGAACTGCCCATCAGCATCTGGCGCACCTTCGGCATCGAGGAGCGCTTCGGCTTCAACCGCAGCAGTATCCGGCAGTTCGTTACCGATCAGCTGCTGCAACTGGGATTGATGCTGCTCATCAGCATTCCCCTGGTCGCCAGCATTCTCTGGCTCATGGGCAAGGCAGGCAGGCTGTGGTGGCTGGAAGCCTGGCTGGTATGGATGCTGTTCACCCTGAGCATCACCTGGGCCTACCCCAGACTGATTGCCCCATTGTTCAACAAGTTCACCCCCCTGGAAGACCCGTTTCTGAGAAACCGGCTGGAGGCCCTGCTGCAACGCTGCGGATTTCGCAGCCGGGGGATATTCGTCATGGATGGCTCCAGGCGTTCCGCTCATGGCAACGCCTATTTCAGCGGCTTTGGCAAAAACAAGCGCATCGTGTTCTTCGATACCCTGCTCGAAAGACTGACAGCAGATGAAATCGAAGCCGTGCTGGCCCATGAGCTGGGGCATTTCAAACGCCGGCATATTCTCAAGGGCATACTCACCATGGCCATGATTTCTCTGCTGGGCCTGGCACTGCTGGGCTGGCTGCGCCAGCAGCCCTGGTTCTTCACCGGGCTGGGCGTATCGGCGCAGGACGACGCCATGGCTCTGGCGCTGTTTCTGCTGGTGATTCCCGTGTTCACTGTGTTCTTCACCCCCCTGTTCTCGGCCCTTTCCCGAAAGCACGAGTTCGAGGCGGATGATTACGCTGCTGCCCAGACCAGCGCCAAGGCGCTCATCAGCGGCCTGGTGAAGATATACCGGGACAATGCCAGCAGCCTGACGCCGGACCCCTTGTATTCCGCCTTTCATCACAGCCACCCGCCAGCCCCGGTGCGCGTGGCGCATTTATCTTCTAAAATCAAACGACAATAACCGACATTCTGGACAATACCATGAGAAACTTCATATTCGGCGCTCTGTGCGCACTCGGACTCACCAGCACGGCCCAGGCCAGCGAAGACTTTCAGGCCGACAAATTCCACCAGGCCAACTGTACCGGCTGCCACGACAGCAAAGTGTATACCCGCAGCAACCGACGGGTGAACTCACTGCCCCGCCTGGAATCCCAGGTCCGCATGTGCGACGCCAACCTGGGAAAGAAACTGTTCGAGGACGACATCCTTGCCCTCACGGACTATCTGAACGACAACTACTACCACTTCAAAAAATGAGCAAAACATACTGATGGCCCGCCGCCGGCTCACCAAGCGGCAGCGCGAGCGCATTGCCCGCTTGCAGGAGGAACGGCGCAAGCGCCTTGCAGCAAAGGCCGAACAGGCCCTGCAGGACGCGGACGGAGAGGAAGTCCGGGAAGGCCGGGTCATCAGCAGGCACGGGCAGCACCTGATGGTTCAGGATGGCGCCGGCAAGCAGTACCACTGCCTGTTCCGCCAGAATCTGGGGGAAATCGTCTGCGGTGACCGGGTGCTCTGGCAGCCCGTGGCCGATGGCCAGGGAGTGGTGGTTTCCCTGCTTCCCAGGAATACCGTACTGTCCCGCCCTGACTACAGCGGCCGGGACAAACCCCTGGCCGCCAATATCACCCAGCTGGTCGTGGTGCTGGCTCCCCGTCCACCGCCCACGGGCTATCTCACCGACCAGTATCTCATTGCAGCAGAACTCATCGGCGTAAAAGCCCTGATTACCCTCAACAAGGCCGACCTGCTGGCGCCCGAAGCCTGGCAGGCATTTCAACAGACATTTGCACGTTACAAGGATATCGGCTATCCGGTCATTGCCGTGAGCGCCAGGCGGGAGCATGGCCTGGAACCCTTGCTGGACCATCTGAAGGGAGAAACCAGCATCCTGGTCGGCCAGTCGGGGGTCGGCAAATCATCCCTGATCAATGCGATGATTCCCAACCTTGAAGAAGCCGTGGGTGAATTATCGGAAGCCAGCGGACTTGGACGGCATACCACCTCCGTGGCCACCCTGCACTTCCTCGAAAACGGTGCGGAACTCATCGATTCCCCTGGCGTACGCAGTTTTCGCCTTGGAAAGATCGACATCCGGGATCTGGAAAAGGGATTCCGGGAATTTGCGCCCTATCTGGGAAAATGTCGCTTCAGCAACTGCCGGCATCGCAACGAACCGGGTTGCGCATTGAACCAAGCGGTAGAATCCGGCGCCATCCATCCCGAGCGGTTGAAAAACTTTCTGCACATGGCAGAGCAGCTGGATAGGCCGCACTGATCCGCATCGCTTCCGCGTGACCTCCAGGGACGGAGGAAATGCTGAAAATGCCGGGAGCATTTTCAGTGCCATTTTGCACAGGGATGTGCTTATGTCGCGGGAGGACAGGATGTCCGGAGCGACCAGCGATGTACCTACATCCCTTCCGGCGCATCGCTTCCGCGTCCTGCTCACGCGATGTACCTACATCCCTTCCGGCGCATCGCTTCCGCGTCCTGCTCACGCGATGTACCTACATCCCTTCCGGCGCATCGCTTCCGCGTCCTGCTCACGCGATGTACCTACATCCCTGTAGGCAAAAAAACCGGCGCGAGGCCGGTTTTCAATCAAGGTACAGTCCTTTTTCCCTAGGCCCTGTCGAGGATCTCCGCCCTCTCCAGCCTGGGAACGACTGTATGCTCCTCCAGTTCCATGCGTTGCCTCAGGCTCTTCAATACTCCCCTGGTATCTTCGATGAAAGCGTCAGTAAACTGAAACTCACAGTCTTTCAGCCATTTTTTCTTGTATCGGGAGAACTCCGGCTTGAGCAGCTTATCATTGTTTATCAGCCCCCACGCCATATTCTTGACCGACGGTTCTTCGTGGGTCAGGAGATTGGGGTAAAGGCCCTTATGCTCATCCGCCAGGTAATCGGTCACCATTTCACACAGGTCACACAACAAAATGTGTGCGACCTTGGCGATGGCGTGAACCGACAGTTGCTCCGGCGTCATCAGGTTCTCGATCACCGACGCCGTTTCAACGATATCCCGGCGGTGCCGGTGAAGATCGGCAATAGTCATCATGGATACATCCTCCTTCTAAATCTTTCAATCTATATTAGTTTTTTATTATTAACTGTACTTATCTCCATCTGGGAGTAAATTTATAGTACACAGATAATCCAGGGAAAAAACTTGATCTCCGTCAACATATTTCAGAAAAATTGATATTTATCACAAAAACTAGGGTGATGAAAAACCAGGGCATGTTTTCGTCTGCTGCTTTCGAGGACAAAAAACCGGCTTTCTTTCATTGCCAGGGGATTTGAACATCGCGCCCACAGCACTGCCGATCGTATGGTTCAAAAATGATGAAGCTGTGGTCGGTGCGGTGCCCCTGCACTCTGGCGCGGCTTGTCTGTCTGGCAGGGTGTCGAAAAACACTGTGGGCGGCACAAGGACAGGCCGCTATTTTTTGGCTGTAAGCGATCGAAAATGAAGGAAGGAGGAAACCGCGTTTCCCGTTTCCGACGTCAAAAAGTCCATGCAGGCTGTTTGTCCATGAACCCACTGCTCACACATGGAACAACCCGTAGCCGTATCTCGGACTTCAGCCCGACATTGCTCCATTGTGGCTGCCGTTGTCGGGCTGAAGCCAGACCTACGGTCATGGCACCAAGCCACATCATGCAGAATGCAGACAAATCAGTGGCTTAACCAGAACATTTCATCCGGTCGCTGGAAAAATATTCTCGCTTACGATATTTCAAGGAGAATTTTGGAATATCTGTAAAGTGCAAAATGTTGCCGGGTGGCGCTGAACGCGCCCTCGCAGCGGTCCCGACAACGAAGCTGCCGCATAGGGTGAACGGCAGCTGACTCCCTTGAAGGATCATGCGGCCGCACGCCCCATTCCTGGAACATATTCAACGCTTTTTCTTCTTGCGTTTGCCCTTCACCTTACCTGGAGCCAGTTTCGCCTTGCTTGGTTTCCCGGACAGCTTCTTCAGAGGCTTACCCCCTTCCCCGGCAGGCTTTGCCGAGGCATCCCTGAATGCTTTTCTCTGCATGTCCTTCATGGCCTTGGCCTTTTTCTTTTTCTCGGCCTTTTTTGCATCCTGGGCAGCCTTCTTGGCTTTTGCCTTGAGGCGGGCCGCATTACGCCTGGCCTTGGCCTTGGCTGCCGCCTTCTTTGCCTGTTTCTCGGAATACTTGAGCTTGGCCTTGAGCTGCTTCTGAATATCCTTGTTCTCCGCCCGCACCCTGGCGGACTGCAGCTTGGCGTCCTTGGCTGCAGCATGAGCCTTTTCCAGCACCCTGCTCACATCCCTTGCCGCCTCCTCAGCTGCCATGGCTGCCTTCTTGGCCTTTTTGATGGCCTTCTTCAGTTTCTTCAGCAGCTTCATCTGAACGTCTTTTGCAGCGGGTTTCTTCTTTGCCTGCTTCTTATCCTTCTTGTCTTTACGGGCCATAGTGGGCTCCCTTTCAGTTGTTGTATGCTTTGGATACGGGGCCAACGATCAGGGGATCCGGCGCCCGAGCTACGTTGTAATCCTTGTTGGGATAGTCCAGCTTGTGCAGGAAATCGCGCATGCAGTTTATGCGCGCCCGCTTCTTGTCGTCGGACTTCACCACCGTCCAGGGCGCGTCCGCCGTGTTGGTATAGAAAAACATGGCTTTGCGCGCGTTGGTGTAATCATCCCATTTTTCCAGGGATTGCAGGTCGATGGGACTGAGCTTCCAGTGTTTGAGAGGGTCGTGATAGCGGCTGTGAAAACGGCGCAACTGCTCCTGACGGCTCACGGAGAACCAGTACTTGTAGAAAATCGTATCGGAATTGACCAGCATCTGTTCCAGCTGGGGCGCCTGGCGCAGAAATTCCAGATACTCCTCGTTGGTGCAGAACCCCATCACCCGCTCTACGCCGGCCCGGTTGTACCAGGAACGGTCGAAGAGCACGATCTCCCCCCGGGTGGGCAAATGTTGCACATAGCGCTGAAAATACCATTGCCCAAGCTCGCGTTCCGTGGGTTTCTCCAGGGCCACCACGTGGGCTGCCCGGGGATTGAGGTGTTCCATGAAGCGCTTGATGGTTCCGCCCTTGCCGGCAGCATCCCGCCCCTCGAACAGCGCCAGAATCTTTCGGGCATCCTCCTTCACCCAGGCCTGTACCTTGAGCAGCTCGATCTGCAACAGGTGTTTCTCCTGTTCATATTCCTCCAGGCCCATTTTCTCTGGATATGGATATTCCCCGAGTTCATAGCTCAGGCGCAGCAGTTTCCTGCCGGAAATAATTTTTGGCGACTCCAGCACTTTCTGGGGATTGCTCAGCCGATCCAGAAGTTTTTTCAGCATCGCCTTGTTCTTTTTCTTTCTAGCCATGGTATTCCTTCGGTTGGAAGATAGTTCGAGCAGGCATTATAGTACCAGCAACCCGCTGCATAAATGCCCCAGATCAAATACCTACAAAAGCAGAACAGGTTCTATGTCCTAAGCAGGTTGAAATGTTATATTTGACAATGCCTCTTTACTGAAAACCTGGATGAACAACGATGAAAATTCTCTGGATGTCACTGGCGCTACTGGTATTCCCCGCAACCGGCATGTCTGAAATGCTGCTCATTGATGCCGTCAAGGCAGAGCAGAAATCTTCCATACCCCGTCCAAAAAATGGCGACAGCATGGCGGAGGTGGAGCATCGCTTTGGCCCACCCAAGGCCAAGCGGGGTCCCGTGGGTGATCCCCCCATCACTCGCTGGGACTATGAGGATTTCAGTGTCTATTTTGAATATGAAAAGGTCCTTACTGCAGTGCTCAACCGCGACAAGCTGGCATCCGTCTCCGCTGAGAAACATTGATCGAGGCCTCCCTCACGGCCGGAGGAAAACCCCCGTGTCATTCATTGTTGAATGTTCTCACGGGTTGACCAATACTGCCCGCCCATGAACAGTCCACCATGCGGAGCACAGGATGACCGTAGCTGAAACCACCCAAGCACATCTACTCATGCGATCCATCATCCAGCGGATCGCCACCGGTCCGGAGCTTTCCAAGGACATCAGCCTGGACGAGGCCAGAGAGGGTACCGCAGCCATCCTGCGGGGACAGATCGACCCCGTGCAGGCGGCCATTTTCTTCATTGCCTTGCGCATGAAGCGCGAAACCCATGACGAGTTCAAAGGCGTGCTGGATGGCATCCGGGAAATGGTGGATGGCATCACCGCGGATGTGGATCAGGTCATCGACATGGCCGATCCTTATGACGGTTACAACCGCACCCTGCCCGCGGCGCCTTTCCTCCCGCCCTTGCTGGCGGAATGTGGCCTGTACCCTATCTCACACGGACTGGATTCCGTGGGTCCGAAATACGGCGTGACCCACAGGCATGTGCTGGAAGCTGCCGGAGCCAGTGTCGATCTGAGTACGGCGGAAGCCGCCGCGCGACTGAACGACGGCCAGACCGGCTGGGCCTACGTGGACCAGGCCAGCTTCTGCAAGCCCCTGCATGATCTCATTCCCCTGCGCACCCAGATGATCAAACGCCAGGTGCTGACCACCGTGGAAGTCCTGGCCAAGCCCATTGCCGGCAGGCAGGCCACCCATTTCGTCAGTGGTTACGTGCACAAGCCCTACCCGCCCATCTATGCCATGCTGGCCCGCCACGTGGGCTTCGATTCTGCCCTGCTCATCCGCGGCGTGGAAGGCGGCATCATTCCCTCCCTGCGTCAGGACGGAAAATACTTCAGCTATCACGACCGTGGTGAGGAAATCGGCGTGGACATACACCCGGACATGGTGGGCATCCGTCAGAGCGTGCGCGCCGTGCCCCTGCCGGAAGATCTCCCCAAGACCACCCGGCCCGGGGACGAGATTGCCATCGCCGTGGATATCAAGGACACCGCCATCGCTGCCGCGGAAGCCGGCATGGAGGCTCTCAACGGCAAACGGGGTCCCACTTACGATTCTCTGGTGTACACCGGCGCTCTGGTTCTCAAACACATGGGCCGGCATGACAACCTCGCGGATGCCGCCGATGAAATACGCGCGGTACTGGATTCCGGCAAGGCCGCCAACCGGGTGAAATGATGCCGGACCAGTGGATCGCCATCGCCACCGAGAACGAGCTTGCTCCCGGCCAGATGAAACGCGTAGAAGCCGGCGGCAGACGTTTGCTGTTGTGCAACGCGGATGGCAGACTCTACGTGGTGGACGAAATGTGCAGTCACGAGGACTATTCCCTGTATCTTGGCTGTATCCAGGACGGGCGCATCAAATGTTCTCTTCACGGCAGTTACTTCGATCTTGAAACCGGCCAACCTACTGCTGAACCCGCCGACGCGCCCATTCGCACCTATTCCATCAAAATCGTTGCTGGAGAAGTTCTGGTACAAGTGCCTTGAGAAGCTTTTCCTGCCTTGAGCAGATCAGGGCAAGGCTTGCACATCATATTCAGCTTTCATCCTGACTGATGAATCCGAGAAAATCCTCGCCCGACAAGGGCTTGCTGAACAAATAGCCCTGAAAGAACTGGCAGTTCTGACTGCAGAGCAGGGAAAACTGCTCCAGCTTTTCAACACCTTCGGCGACCACGTTCAGACCGAGGTTTTGCGCGATTTCGATGATGGAAAGCGCAATCGAGCGGTCATTTTTCCGGTCTACGATATGATCGATGAAAGACTTGTCGATCTTCAGTTCATCCAGCGGCAAGTCTTTCAGATAACGAAGGGATGAATAACCGGTGCCAAAATCATCGATGGACAGGCGAAATCCACTCTTTTTCAGCCGCTGCATGACGAGGCTGGTGTCTTCTACGCTCTGGATCATGGCATCTTCGGTGATCTCCAGGATGAAAAACCCGGGATCCACGCCCAGCTGTCGTGCCTTGTCGATAATGAAATCGGCAAATCCTGGATCGATGAATTGCCTGGCGGATACATTGATGGAAATGCTGTCGATTCCCTGCTGCAGGAAAAAATCCTGATGCGCTTTGACAAAATGAAAAGCCAACGAAATGATCTGTTGACCAATTTCGACGATCAACCCGGTTTCCTCGGCTATGGGTATGAACACATTGGGCGGAATGAGTTTGCCATCGGCGCTTTCCCAGCGAACCAGGGCTTCGGCTGAGCAGACCTTTTTGTCACGATCGACCTTGGGTTGGTACAAGAGGATGAACTCTTGCTTCTCGATGGCGATATGCAACTGACGTTCGGATTCCAGCCGTTGGTCTGTCCAGTGTTGCAGCTCCGGGCGGAAGACTGTGATCCTGTTCCTGCCGCTGGTCTTGGCTTCATGCAAGGCATTGTCTGCCTGCTTCAAAAGGGTTTCATAACCATTTTGGTCGTTCCCGTACAAGGCGATACCCATACTGGCGCTCAGCTTGTATTTTTTACCGCCGACCGAGATGTTTTCCGCAATGCATTTTCTTATGTCCTCCGCCAGATCTATCACAATATCCTTGGCCAGTGATTCCTCACCGGGCAGATGGGTGATCAGGATGACGAATTCGTCACCACCGATTCTGGCGACCAGGTCACCGTCCTGCTGCCGCGCCTCGACAATGACCGAAATTCGTCTTGCAACCTCCACCAGCAACTGGTCCCCGGTGGAATGGCCCAACGAATCATTGAGCAGCTTGAAATGGTCCAGATCGAGGAACAGCAGCGCGCAACGCGCGACGCCTTCCTGGCAGTACACAGCCTGCCGCATCAGCTGCTTTTCCAGATAGCGGCGATTTGGCAGCTGGGTCAGACTGTCATGCAGGGACAGGTGACGGATATGGGCATAAGATTCCTGGATTTCCCAGCGCATATGGTTGATGGCTTTGACAAGGCTGCTGAGTTCGTCATTGTTGGTCCAGTGACTCTGGCGCCGGTTCAACTTCAGATCCTGTTGCGACTGGCCCAGCCTCAGCGTTTCGGCGTACTGCTGTATGGTGGACAGATGGCGGGAGATCAACAGCCACACAAGAAACAAAATGAATGTTGATACCGCAAAGGTCTTGATCGCCTGGGTGACCAGTATATAACTGATGGTGTCGATCAGTTCATTGTAGAGATTTTCCAGCGTGGTACTGACTTCAAGATGGCCCAGAGGGATGACCCGCCCCTGGTAGGTATAGGACAAAGGTATGCTGTGCTGCTCGACATGGCCGGACGTCCGTACTCCCTTTGCTGTCAGCAGCTTTCCGTTTTCATCGTAAATGGCAAGATAGACGACATCCTTGTTCTGCAGGATGCCTTCGAGCATCAGATTGATCGAATTGATATTCAGTAGCCAGAGATTTTCTTCCAGCGCCTTCAAGCTGGTGGACTTGATTTCCTCGATCTCCTGTTCGATACGCTGCAGGCCACTGCGGTATTCCCGGTAGATTTGCAAGCTGGTGAAAGTCAGGGTGATTATCGAGCTGAACAGCAGTACATAAAGAACGGTTCTGCGAGCCAGCTTGCTTTTGAACAGAACAAGAAAGTCTTTCATGATCCGCTCATTTCCAACGGGCTCCGACAACCGCTCATGTCATCACCCATGGCCTTTCTCTCAACGACCTTCGGGTTTGTCAGCAATTGCGCCCAGATCCCCAAGATGACGGTCCAGGATCGCCTGGTAGCTGCCATCATCCCGCATTTCCTTCAGCACGCGGTTGAATTCGGGGATGATGCTCGTGAAGGGCGAATCCTTTCGAATCAACAGGGAATACCGAACCTGGTGCAAAGTGTGCGGGCCAACCACAAGCTTGCGGAACCCCTCAGTGTATGGCCCATTCTCCGCAATACGTCTGCGGATATCGATCAACCCGGGGTATTTGCCCAGTACATAGATATCGACACGTCCGCTGGCCAGCAGGTTCAGCGCCGAGCTGTGGCTGGACGCCCAGATGACATCCAGCCCCTTGAAGTTTTCCTCGGCCCAGCCGGCACCTATGGTATCGACGAGCTTGAAGCCCTTGAGTCCGTCGATGCTCTTGATCGCCATGATCTCCTGGATTCTAGGATTGTCACGCCGGGCAAAAACCCGTTCATTGACGATATAGAGGGGATCCGTAGCCAAAAAGCGGGCCCGGCGTTTTTCGGTCAACGCCGTGATCATGCCGTCTCCCCGGCCTTCCTCCACATATTTCTGAGCCCTTTTCCAGGGGTAAACTTCAGCGTTCAGGGGGATACCCAGGCGCTTGAAGACCTCAACCATGACATCCCGGTACAGGCCGACAGGCGCGCCGTCCTCGCCTCGCGAGATGAAGGGCGCGTAATCCTCGTCGTCGATCCAGTGGAAAGTACCTGCTGCTGTGGTTTCATGGGCCAGAGCGATACCGCTCAGGCACAGAATCAGGCAACTCCACACAATCGCGAACAAAAGCCGGGAATAATGCTTGAGTGAGGATGTCGCTTTACCCTTGCAACGCGGAATCATATGCAACATTGCTCATCTCTCTTTCACAACGGGTTGATAACAGACGGTTTGATCCATCGGGCAATTTTACATCAAGTTGCTGATATGCTGGATTTTTTGAGGGGATACCAGGCTTCCGTCATCTAACTGCGGCATCAGCAGCGGCAGTCTGTGAAAAACGCCACAAATACATCCATGCAGACTTGACTACGGCTTCGATGGCAATATGCAAAAAAACGAAAAAAGCAGGGAAATCGCATTTGCCGCTGTCTTGGCGGAAACGTTCAGGGAGGAGCTTTTTCACTAGAAATACCGCGCCAGCTCCACCTGCAGGTAACTGTCCCGGCGAAATCCGTATTGCAGGTCGTTCCTGTCGGCATTCACCCGGCTGCGCAGCTGCACATCGATCCGGTAGTCCTGCCCCAGACGGCGGCTGGCTTCCAGGTTGAGCAGGGTGGTGCCGTTCTCCCAGTCTATAATGGCGCCGAACAGGATTTCCAGGCTCTGGACATCGTTGGCCGTCCAGCGTAGGCCGGCGAACAAATCGTGATTGAAGGGCGTGGTGGCCTCGTCGCCCCGGTCATCCAGCATGACTTCGGCGACGATTCCCAAATCCGCATCGGTATCCAGTATGCCAACCTTTGTGTACTCAAAGCCGCCGGTAGCGGCGGTGAAGTGGCCGCTGCTGCTGTCCCGGTACATCACTTCCAGCTTCCACAGCCATTCCCCCAGGGTCGCCTGCAGGTCCAGACTGGCCTGGTCGATGATTTCATAATAGGGCGCAAGAACCACCTCGCCATCGGGCCGGAATCTGGGCACGAACAGAGGCTCACGCCCGGTGCCCCGGAAATAGCTCAGGCCAATATCCCACTCGCCAATGTAGTAGGACCAGCGGGCGGCAAAATCCAGATGCCGCTCCTCCCAGGAGGATTCGTAGAAGGCCAGGTCAGGGTCGATGCGCGGCTGAGCCCGGGGACGCCCTTCCACGCCAGGAAAAGTACGCTCCCGAAAATAAGGCAGCAGAAAGAAATCCAGAGCGCCCCAATCCCGTTCCAGGGAGAGTTTGGCCATGGGCTGGCCCAGCTTGTCCTCGCCATCGATGTTCTCCACCAGGTCCGTCTGGTTGATGATGTCCACCAGGTGCATGGCTTCGGTAACACCCCAGTACACCTTGCCTATGCCCAGCCGGGTCTCCCAGCCATCACCAGCATATATCCATTGCAGTTCACGGATGTCCCAGTGGCTGCGTTCATCATCACGGCCATCCAGCCTGCCGAACAAGTGCAACACGAAACTCTGCCGCCCTTCGTCCCATTCGTGAGCCCACTCAGGCTCCAGACTCAGGGAATAATCATTGTCATATTGACGCGAATCCAGAGGCTCCTGAAAAAAGCCCCTGCCCTCGACGGCGATATTGCCGGAAAGCTCCCAGGCGCCAGCCAGGCCGCTGCCCAGACAAAGCAGAAAACCCAGCAGCCATTTCATGTCAGCGGGCGCGTTTCAGGCTGTTACGGGTGAAATCGCTGTCCTTGAGCCCGGTGCGGAACTGGTAATTCTTCCAGGTGAGCAGGGTGCTCTTGCCGGTCTGCTTGTTATCCATGAACATTTCATCCGCCCGCCAGTATTTGTCCAGATACTGCCTGTAGCCGCGAAACACCAGCACCTTGAGCAGGGCGTTCTTGCGGTCGTAGAACGCGATTTTCAGGGGAATATAGCGCTCCTTGTCTATCCAGGCCAGCTGCCGGGTGTAGCCGGAATACTTGCTCACGGGATAGCGTTCCATGACGAACACGGGCTTGCCGTCCAGCTCATCGTCGCGGATGAACTTGTAGGTGTATTTCTCCACTTCCTGGGAAGCCAGGTCCTCGAAAGCAAATTCGCTGCCCATGAAAGGGCCGGACTTGTTGCGCGAAGCAATGCGCTTGACCCGCTTCAGGGCTGGCAAATACAACCACTGGTCATCGTCTTTCACCTTATGGGAAAAAGTCAGCAGGGCCGTGCCCTTCACGTCCCGGGGCTGGTCGAAAATA
This sequence comes from Sedimenticola sp., assembly GCA_027026755.1. GTDB lineage: Bacteria > Pseudomonadota > Gammaproteobacteria > Chromatiales > Chromatiaceae > Thiolapillus. The sequence goes on from JALVNE010000244.1 coordinate 15,124, forward strand.
ATGAGGCTCTTGTCCCCATCGTTCTCCACTTCCAGGCTCTTGACCCGCATCTGGCGCAGGCTTTCCTCCCCATGACGGTTCTTGAGCAGCATGCTCATGGCCGCCTGGAAATCGCCCCAGCCCGTATCCCTGGCATCCACTTCCCGGGCAATGGCCAGGCCTTTTTCTTCCGCCGTTTCCGCCATGAGGGGAAAAGCTGAAAAAGCCAGCAGGATGAGCAGTAGTTTTTTCATTTTTTCGTTTCTCCAAATTGCATCAGCAAAGGCGGCAGATAGAGGAAATCCGCCAGCAAGGCCAGGCCGATGGTAATGGCCGTAAGCAGGCCCATGCCAGCGTTGAGTTCAAAATCCGACAGGGCCAGCACGCCAAAGCCCAGCATGAGCACGATGGTGGTCACCAGCAGGGGCGTACCCACGGTGTGAAAAGCATAGCGCACTGCTTCCTCGCTCCCCAATCCCTGTTCACGCCGGGCGCGCAGGTATTTGCTGAGGAAATGCACCGTGTCATCCACCACGATGCCCATGGTCATGCCGCTGACCACCGAAAGCGCCAGCCCCACCTGCCCCACGAAGATACCCCAGAGGCCAAAGGCCATGCCGATGGGTACCAGGTTGGGTATCAGGCTGAGCAGGCCGATGCGGAAGGAACGCAGGGCCAGCATGAGAATCAGGGAAATGACCACCAGGGCCACGGTGGTGCCTTCGAGCATGGCGCGGATATTGCGATGACCGATGTCGGCAAACATGACCGAGGGGCTGGCTGCCTGTACGTGCATGTAGTCCGGCGTGTTGGCCTGTAACCAGGCCTCCGCCCGGCGCTCCAGGGCCAGCAGCGTCTCGGAAGAAATATTCTTCAGACTGGCGGTGAGCTTGGTCGCGGATTTCTTTACATTTATCTGGTTGTTCAGATCTAGGCCGAAAGGCAGGGAGAACTCGTACAGCAGCAGGTACTGGGCCGCCAGTTCCGGGTTGTCCGGCAGTTTGTACCAGGCCGGGTCGTCGCCATGGAGGTTCTTGTTCAGGCGTTTCATGATGTCCGTGAAGGTATTCACGTGCAGGACTTCCGGCTGGGTGCGCAACCAGTTGGCGAAGGCATCCACATGGCGCAGGTATTCCGGGTCGGTGATTTTCCCCTCGCCCGCCGCAGGCAGGGAAAATTCCAGCAGATAGATACCCGTGAGATGCTCCACGGCGAACTCCGTGTCCATGCGGAACGGCACCTTCTCGCCAAAATACTTGATGAACTCGTCATTCAGATGGTTGCGCGGCACTTGGCTGACCAACAGCAGGATGAGGGCCGTCATGCCCCAGAACAGGGGCTTGCGCTGACGGATGACGAACTCACCCAGTTTCTCCATGCCGCCCTGCCCCCGGGTATGGCGCTCACCAGGCCGTACGGGCAGAATCATCAGGGCCGCCGGCAGGAAGGTTACGGACAGGGCCCAGGCCACCATCACCCCCATGGCCGCCATGTTGCCCAGGTCCCGAAATGGCGGGGCATCGCTGAAATTGAGGCTGAGAAAGCCAATGGCCGTGGTGATGGAGGTGAGAAACACCGGCCCCCTGTTCAGACGCAGGCTCTCCAGCATGGCCTGTTCGCGGCCCGCCCCTTTGCGCAGCCCCTGCAGGAACAGGGAAATGATGTGTATGCAGTCCGCCACCGCCAGGGTCATGACCATCACCGGCGCCGTGGTGGTGGGTGGACTCATCTGTATGCCCAGCCAGCCCGTCAGCCCCAGGGTGACGACCACGGACATGAGCAGCACCAGCATGGACACCAGCACCCCGGAAATGGAATGTAACATGAAGGCCATGGTCACCAGGATGATGAGCAGCATCAGGGGATAGAGGGTCTGCATGTCCCGCTGGGACATGCGCGGGAAAGTGGCGTTCATCATCACCAGGCCCGTGACCCGCACTTCCACGTCCGGGTTGTGTTCCATGGCCCGCCTGGCCAGTTTCTCGGCAAAAGCCGCCACCTCGGGCACCTCGTCCAGCTTCTTGCCCGGCAGCTGCACGGTGACGTTAATGCCTGTGTGGGCGCCATCGGGGGCAATCAGCCGGTTACGCAGCAAAGGCTCATTCAGGGCCACCCGGCGGATTTTTTTCAGCTGTTCGGAGGAGAGCTGCATGGCATCCTCCACCAGGTTTGCCACCATCAGGTCGTCTCCCTCGGCCTCGGTGTGCTGGTAGTTGCTGATGGAGTCCACCCGCAGGGAATAAGGAATCTGCCAGGCTTCTTTGGTCAGCCATTCCACGGTTTCCAGGGTTTTTGGTGTGAACACATCACCATCTTTCGGCGAGATCACGAACAGCACGTTATCCGTCTTGGTATAGGTGTTCTGCATGGCCTCAAAGGCCTGGAGCTTGGGGTTCTCCTCACTGAAGAACATGCGGTAATCGTTGCTGAAGCCCAGGAAGCGGGCACCCGAGGCCGCCAGCGTCACCAGGGCGAAAGCAAGTATCACCACCAACCAGCGATGACGCAATATCCAGATGAAACCGCGTTGTGTCATGCCTCAGTCGTCATGGCGCGAAACGGGCCCTGCCACATGGAAATTGCCACTCACGCTGCACCGGACATCATGCCGACAGGACGTTTGGCTGTTCTTTCAACTCGACGACCAGCTCTTCCAATTGCTTGATCATCCGCGCCAGTTTGACATGGGTACGGACACGCGCCTTGACGATGGGGGGACTGATGGGTTTGGCGATATAATCCACCGCGCCGAGATTGAATCCGCGAACCTCGTCATCCACATCACTTTTTACGGTCAAAAAGATCACGGGTATTTCAGCAGTTGCCACATTCTGCTTGAGGCGGTGACACACCTCATAGCCATCGATATCGGGAAGCACGATATCCAGCAGTACAAGATCCGGGAGGGGTTCAGCAGCCGCCTGAATCAGCGCCTCCTCGCCCGTTACGGCAGTTTCGACCTCATACTCGTCGCGCAAGAGATTGCTCAATACGTCGATATAGAAGCGTTCATCGTCCACCACCAGGATACGGGGTTTGTCCACGCTCATTGTTGGTCACCAAAAAGTGGCTGCGGTTTGTCGATGTAATATCCCTGAGCATAATCGATACCCATGGTTTTCAGTATAGCAAGGATCGCTTCATCTTCCACATATTCGGCCACCGTCAATTTGTCGAGCGCCCTGGACACCTGCTGTATCGCGACCACCATGGCATGGTTGGCTGGATCGTTGGCAATGCCGCGAATGAATTCGCCGTCTATTTTTATCGTATCCACAGGCAAGGATTTCAGGTATCCAAAGGAACAAAAGCCGCTGCCAAAGTCATCCAGCGCAAAATAACAGCCAAGCGCCTTGAAGGTCTTGATAAAGTGCTGGGCGGCATCGATGTGATGAATGGCCACGGATTCGGTGATCTCGAAGCACAGCTTGAGCCCCTGCTCGATACAGGGCGGCAACAGCCGGGTGGCAGCCTTGATGTAGTTGCTGTCGCTCAGGGTGAGGCCGGACAAATTGAGAAAATAGGTTTTGCCATCCGACTCCGGCAGGGAGCGAAAATGACATATCACCTTTTCCATAACCCACTGATCGATGCGGGGAGAAAGCTGGTAGTAATCGGCAGCGGCAAGAAAAGCACCTGGCGGTATGAGTTCTCCTTCACCGCCCCTCATCCTGACCAACACTTCAACACCATGCTCCCCAGCGACACGCTGGCTGATGGGGCGTACTTTCTGGCCGAACAGCACCAACCTGGACTGTTCCAAGGCCTGATTGATGCGCTCATACCAGGTCAGCAGGCTGTCTCTTTTCTGGGCCAGGTTACTGTGGCTGTCATACATCTCCACCCGATTACGGCCCCTTTCCTTGGCCAGGTAGCAGGCCACATCCGCTTGGTGCAGCAAGTCGTTGGCATTCATGCGCATGCCAGGCTCGATCAGGGTATAGCCGATACTGGCAGTGATGGAGAAATGCTTGCCTTCCCAGGCGAAATGATAAAGAGCAAATGCCTGCAGCAGTTTTTGCCCGATACGCTGTGCTTCCTGCCATGAACAGTAACGAAGAATCAGGCCAAATTCATCGCCGCCTAGCCGTGCCAGGATATCCTGCTTGCGGGTGTGCTCACGCAGCAGATCGGCGACCTGGATAAGGAGCTGATCTCCGCACAAATGGCCGCAATTGTCATTGACTGCCTTGAACTGGTCGAGATCGATGAAGAACAGGGCATGAGTGTGCTGGCCGGAGTGGGTGGCAAGCAGTATCTCGTCCAGATAACGGTTGAAACGCCGTCGGTTGTACAGGCCGGTGAGTTCATCCTTATAGATCTTGTTCTCGAGTTCATTGATGAGGTAGCGTGTCTCGGTGATATCTTCACTGGCGATCAGTATGAAGACATCAGCTGCCGGTTTATTGTTGATAAAACGGGCGGTGTCCCTTGCCCAGTAACGACTGCCATCCTTACGCTGGTGGCTGCAATCGAAGCGTTTCAGGCAGGGCGCTTCATTCAGGCCCTGAGTGAGGCCACGTCGTATGTATTCACGTTCTTCGGGAATGCACAGCATCGGATAGGGGGTGCCCAGCAGTTCCTCACGTGAATAGCCCAGTTGTTCGCAACCGAAGGCATTGATATCCTGGATGTTCAGCTCTCTGTCCAGGCTCAGAATCAATACCGGAATCTCCTGACAGAACAGGTTAAACGCTGCTTGTCCATGCTTGCGTCCAGGCACTTTCAATCCCCATGTGTGTTCATAATTTCAAGAAATTGCTCTTGTTTGCCCTTGAAGGCGTCGGCCACCCGCGGGTCGAAATGGCTACCGGACGCATCCAGGATCATTCCCACGGCTTTTTCGTGAGCGACCGGCTCCTTGTAGCAACGGCGGGAGGTCAGCGCATCGTAGACGTCCGCGAGCGCCATCAAGCGAGCGGAGAGGGGAATCTCTTCACCCTTCTTTCCCCGAGGATAACCGCTGCCATCCCATTTTTCGTGGTGGTTGCCGGCAATGTCGCGCGCAGTATGGATGAACTGGGTTTCTCCAAGGTATCCCGCCGCCTCATCGAGCAGGCGTTCGCCATAGACAACATGATTGCGCATTTCCGCCCACTCGTCTTCCGTAAGAGGGCCTTCCTTCTGCAGTATCCGATCGGGTACCCCGATCTTGCCGATATCGTGCAGGGGTGCGGCGCGTCGTATCACGTCGATGGTGGCTTCATTCAGCACAGCTCCGTACTCCTGGGTTTCGGCCAGGGCTTGGGCAAGAATCCTGACATAGTGCTCGGTGCGTAACAGGTGATTTCCGGTTTCCCGGTCACGCATCTCGGCCATGGCGCCCATACTGAATACCAGGGCGTCCTTGGTCTGCTGCAATTCACGGGTGCGTTCCTGCACCAGTTGTTCCAACGCAAGCTGTCGCTCCGCCAAGGAGAGGTGGGTGGCGACGCGCCGCTTGAGCAACGGGCCATTGATCGGCTTGCTGACATAATCGACGGCGCCCAGTTCCAGACCCTTGATTTCGTCATGCACATCGTTTCTGGCGGTGAGAAAGATGACCGGTATCTGCCGGGTAAGGGTATCGTTCTTGAGTTTTCGGCAAACCTCGAAGCCATCCATTTCCGGCATGGATATATCCAGCAGGATCAGGTTCGGGCGGTTCTGCCCCCTGGCGCGGCGCAGCGCCTGCTCGCCGTTCCTGGCAACCAGAAGCCGATAGTCACCGGACAGCAGTTCTGTCAGCATCTCCAGGTAGAACGGCTCATCATCCACGATCAGCAGGGTTGCATGCTCAGTTTCCATCTCCTTCCCTCATCGAGGTTTGCAGCAACTCTGCGGCCTGCTCGAATTCATAGTCCTCGATCAGCGCCTGCAAAGTCTGGAAATCACCGGATTCCAGCTGTTGTTCGATAAAAGGCCGCAATTCCCGGTAGAGCTTCACCGATCGGGCTTCAGCTTTTTGCAGACTGGCCACCAGTTTTTCCAGCAACTCATGCCGGGAATCCAGCGCTGCCTGGTCGGGAGCCTGATCTGCCACCGCCGCATCCTTTGCAACCGCGGTAACCTGCCGTAGCGCCAGAAACAGCTCCTGTGCCGAATCCCTGAGGCGTTCGAGCAGGTCGTCGGTCGGTTGACCATGCTCCAGGGCGTCTTCAAGGGCCACGACCTGGTGATGCAGTTCCATTGCACCGATATTGGCGGTGACCCCCTTCAGAGTATGGGCTTCGCGTTTTGCCTCTTCCAGCCTGCCTTCGGCAATCAGCCGTTGCAGGACTTCGGCGAAGTCTCCGTGGCGCTGCAGGAAGTTTTTCAGCAATTGTAAATAAAAGCGCTTGCTTCCGCCCACCATCTTGATGCCGCGCTGCATGTCGATGCAGGAGGGACAGGGACTGGGAATCTCCCAGTCCTCGCCGGACCTGTTGTGGACGGCGGAGGTTTTCCCGCCACTCCTGACGGGCAGATGCCGCGCCAGTACCTCATGAAGCTTATCCGGATCGATGGGTTTTGCAATATGTCCGTCCATGCCGGCAGCCAGGGATTTTTCGGCGTCACCCACCAGTGCATTTGCAGTCATGGCGTAAATCGGCAGGTCGGCCATTCCCGGCAGGGATCTGATTCTTCGGGCGGCCTCGTACCCGTCCATGACCGGCATCTGGATATCGAGAAACACCAGATCGGGCCGGTTTCTTTCCACGGCTTGCACGGCCTGTTCGCCATCAGAGGCCGTATCGACCTGCACACCCATGTGCCGTAACAGCTCTACCGCCACCTGGCGATTGATCTCGTTGTCCTCGGCAAGCAGCACATTGCCGACAAACTGCGCTTCCTGGGGGGGGCGCTTTTTCACATCGAAGGCGGAGGGCTGGCGGATTCCATAAGCCTCCACGATGGCGTCGTTGACCAGCGAAGGCGTAAGAGGCTTGATGAGCAGGCCGTCAACGTAGGTATCGTCGATGGAATGCTCCATGATTTCCCGGCCATAGGCAGTGATCAGGATGATGTTGGGCCGCTCCTTGCCGAATTTTTCCTGGACTTTCCGCGCCACTTCATCACCATCCATGCCAGGCAGACGCCAGTCGATGAACAACAGATCGAACCGTGTTTGCGGATCATCCAGCATGGCCAGAGCCTCTGCGCCGGTGGACACGACGGTGACTTTGTGACTCAGGGATTCGAGTAGACTACCGATAATCTCCTGGGCGGTCGGGTTGTCTTCGACCAGGAGGATACGCTGGCCTCGCAGATCGGGTAGAACCCTGACCAGGCCGTTGCCCTCCGCCGGCTTCAGCGGCAGTTGCACGCGGAACAGGCTGCCCACGCCTGGCTGACTCTCGACGCTGATCTCACCCCCCATGAGGTTGACCAGCTTCTTGGTGATGGCGAGCCCCAGCCCGGTGCCCCCAAAACGGCGCGTAGTGGTGCCATCCGCCTGAACAAAGGCATCGAACAGGCTGTCGAGCTTGTCTGGCGGGATACCGATACCGGTATCCCGCACTTCGAACTGTAACACCAGCTTCTGCGCGGTTTTTTCCATTACGCGGATCGACACCACGATACTGCCCTGCTCGGTGAATTTGGTCGCATTCGATACCAGGTTGGTCAGTATCTGATTGATGCGGTAAGCATCACCGATCAGGTGTTTCGGCATGTCCGGCGACAGTTCATAGAGAAATTCCACCGGCTTGTCCTTGAGCCGGGTCTGGGCCAGGATGGAGATGTTTTCGAGTATGTCCTCGAAATCGAAAGGCTGATTTTCGATGGAAAGTTTTCCCGCATCGATCTTCGAGAAATCGAGGATGTCGTTGATGACGCCAAGGAGCGATTGCGCGGAGAGCTGTATCTTGTGCTGGTAGTCGCGTTGCTGGGGGGTCAATTCAGTCTTGCCCAACAAGTGCGCCAGGCCGATCACCGCGTTCATGGGGGTACGGATCTCGTGACTCATATTGGCGAGGAACTCGCTCTTGAAACGGTTGGCCTGCTCCAGCGCCTGGTGCGCCTTCTTGCGTTCGGTGATATCCAGGGCGATGCCGATCACCCGGCGGGGCCGGCCAGCGACATCCTGCTCCAGCGCGCGGCCACGGACATACAGCCAGCGATCCTTTGCGGTGCGGTACTCCTGCTGGATATCGGGATCGGTTCCGGCCAGATACTGGTCGATCTGCCGCGCCAGAGCTTCGCGGTGATCTTCCGCGACTGCAGCCATGTATTCCTGCATCGAAATCTCATACATGGAGATTCCATCGTCTTGGGCCTCCTGCGCCTCCGTTTGCTCCGTCACCATACCGAGATGCCTGAGACCGATATTGTTGACGGACAAATGCAGTTGGTTTCGGGCATCCAGCCAGGCCTCCCAGGAACCCAGCTGACCGGCCTGCAGGGCCAGGGCCAGACGCTCACGGCTTTCCGACAGGGCCCGGTTGGCGCGTTTGATCTGCCTTATCCAGATACTGCCGATGAGCATCATCAGGAACAGTACGGTCAACACCTGAAAAACCAGGGTATAGTCTGTCTTCTGTTTGAATTCGATGGTAGTCCAGCGCCGCATGATCTGGTTGCGCACGCTGTCATCCAGGCTGTCTATGGCCTTGTTGAGTATGCCCACGAGTTCCGGCCAGTCCTTGCGCACGGCTATGGAAAAGGACTTGGTGTATCTGGTGGCGCCGGCCACCTGCAGGTTGTTCAGTCCCTCCTTGCCGATGAGGTATCCGGCCACCGGGAGGATGCCCACGAAGGCCGCGCTGCGGCCTTCCGATACCGCCTGCAAGGCGTCACTGACGCTGTCGTGGAGGTCGGGCACGATTCCGGGGTAATCCCGTTGCAGATCGAAGGTCGTGGAATAACCCCTGACCATGGCCACGCGTTTTCCATTGAGATCACTGAGGTCATCGATACTGGCCTCACCGCGCCGACTGAATATGACCACCTTGGCATTCACCAGGGGCCTGGTGAAATTCACATAGGCCTCACGTTCCCGGTTGGGAGCCAACAGGGGGATTACGTCCAGGTTTTTTTCCCTGATCCCCCTGATGACCTGCTCCCACGGCTGGTTCTCTGGTCCGACCCAGTCGATGTCCAGCTGGCGTCCGAGCAACTCCATGTAGTCATGCGATATGCCCTGGTATTCACCCTTTTCATCGATGAACTCCATTGGTGGCCAGGCGCGGTCGATACCCAGCCGTATGCTCTCGTGCTGCTGCAGCCACAAACGCTCTGCCTTGCTGAGTTTTACCGTTGGCAGCTTGTTGACAGCGGGGCTGCCAAGCCAGCGCTGCTCGATCTGCAGGCGCTCGGCCTCGGAAATGCTGGCCAGGGCCGCATTGATGATGCCGATCAAGGGCTTGTAGTCCGGCGCCTGGCGGGAAACCGCGAAATGTTGCGGATGGGAACCAAGCCCGGCATCACCGGTCACCACCAGATTTTCGAGCTGATGGTTTCGCATCAACCAGGTCGCCACGGCCTGGTTGCCGATATAGGCGTCGGCTTCTCCCCAGGATACTTTCTGCAGGGCGCTGAGGGTGTCTTTCACCAGTATGGGTACGATATCCGGATATTTTTCCTTGAGCCTGGTAGTGGTGATGAAGCCATTCTCCATGACCACCGTATGGCCGTGCAGATCCTCGACGCTGTGCAAGTGCTGGTTTTTGTCACGCACCACGATGACTTCATGGGCGTCGAAGAATGAATCTGTGTAGTAAAGCCTTTTGGCCCTTTCCGGGTGAAAGGCGATAGGGGTGCCTACCGGCGGATCACCGCGCATGACTTGTTCGAGCATCTCCTTGAACGAGCCGAATTTCCTGGGAATGAAACGCACCCCGAGGCGTTTTTCCAGCAGGTGCAGGTAATCGGCAGTGATGCCCGCATGCTTGCCCTGTTTGTCCAGGAAGTCTATCGGCGGCCAGTTGCCATCGATCCCGATGGGAATTTCCCGGTGCTTGTCCAGCCAATCCTGTTGTGCTGGCGTCAGCGCCACTTCAGGCGCCTGATCGTCGATATCGCGAACCCAACGGTCGAGCAGACGCCGGCGTTCGGATGCGGAGATGTCATCCAGGGCCTGCTGCAGGATATCGCGCAACCTTGGCCAGTCCTTGCGTACCCCCAGCGCCAGGATGGAGCCGGACTTGTTCAACACCCCATGGATCCGCAGGTTGGTGAGAAAATGCTTTTCGATGAGGTAGAGCGCCACGGCGCGGTTTCCAGCATAGGCATCGGCATCACCACGCGATACCGCTTCAAGCGCGGACAGGGTGTCTGGATAGAGTTGAAGTTCGACATCAGGATAGTGCTGTCGAAAGTAATCGACATTGCCAAAACCTTGTTCCAGGGCAAGCCTTTTCCCGCTCAGGCCGCTTTCAGAAGCGATGAAAGGCATGCTTTTGCGGGCGACGATGACATGGGGAATGCCCAGGTAGGGGGAAGTGAAGTTGAACAGGGGTTCGCGGGAGGGTTTGGGCGTGATATCCATGATCACGTCCAGGCGCTTGTTGGCAACATCATCGTACAGGCGCTTCCACTTGCCGGGAACCGGGGTCAACACACCGCCCAGTCGCTCGTTCAATGCCTGCAGATACCCCGCGCTGATTCCCGCGTGTCTGCCGTTTTCATCGAGGAAGCTGAAAGGTGGCCAGGCGTCCATGACACCAACGGAAATGGGGCTGTGCTCCCTGAGCCACTGGCGGTCGTCTGCCGACAATGAGTGAATGAACTCGCGACTTTTTTTCTGACTGCCAGGGGCCAGCCTGTCCAGTCCCAGGATGGCGCTGCGTTCGTCCTCGCCGATGTCATCCAGGGCTTGTTGCAGGATATCACGCAGAACAGGCCAGTCCTTGCGCACACCGATGGCATTGACGGATTGCGAGATGCCAATACGACCGCTGGCACGGATGCCGGTGAGCAGTTCATTCCGTATGATATACATGGCAACGGCGCGGTTGCCGATATAGGCGTCCACTTCGCGCCGGGCGACAGCGCCCAAGGCACTGCTGGTATCCGGGTAGGTCTTGATCTTGATTTCCGGGTAGCGCTTTTTCAGCAGGTCTATGAGGAAGAAACCCTGCTCCAGGCCGACAGTCTTCCCCGAGAGATCATCGAGTCCAGTGATGGGCAGGACATCTTCACGGGTGAAAATGACATGGGGAATTCGGATATAAGGGGTGGTAAAGTTGAAATCGGCTTCGCGATCGGGGCGTGGCGTGATATCCAGCAAGGCGTCCAGGCGGCGCGCCCTGACCCCATCGTAGATCGTCTGCCATGCAGCTGGCAGTACTTCAAGACGCCCTCCCAGCCTCTTGTTCAGCGCCTGGATCAGGCGTACGCCGATGCCTTGTGGCTTGCCTTGCAAATCCAGATAATCCATCGGTGGCCAGGCATTGTTGATCCCGACCCGGATCCTGGGATGATCGTCCAGCCACGCCTGTTGCTCTGGCGTGAGCGAAAAAGCCGCTACTGCCATTGCCGAATGGAACAGCAGAACCAGCATCAACGCCCGAAACCACCAGCAAACGGTGCGTCTGCGGCGGGTGGTGGCGAATTGCTGTAGCAGCAGGAACATAATGAATCATGTAATTGGTGAACCCGTCAGCTTATTATCAACCTGACAGCTTCGATACACAAATCCATAGAAATTACGAGGAATCAGTAGATCTTCTGGAGCCCCATGAAAAAAACCCTGCTTGTCATTGCCATTGTTTTCGCCATCCTGATGTTTTTTTATGGAGGAGTCTCGGCCCTGGTCAATCAGGGACATGGTCTGGGAAATGCCTTGTTCACCTTCGCTGCTGTCATTGCCGGCGGCATAGGGCTGATCTGGATGGTAAAGTCGGGGCGATGATCCAGAAAACCCCTGGCCGGTCGAAACCAACCAGGGGCCTGATACCCGACAATCAGTGATAATGCCGCAGACGCCAGGGATAAGGGGCAAACCCGTCGTCCAAATCGTCGTCGGGCCAGAAACGGTTCCAGCCGTCATCGTCATCATAGTCGCAATGGCGGATGATGCCCTTGCGGCACAGGGAACGGCGGTGTTCATACTTGATGAACTTCTTCAGGGCCGGCTTCTTGCGCGGCTTGAAACGCACCTTATGGGTGGGTGACCATTCCCGCTCACCAAATCCCGTTCCCATGGCCTCTTCCGTCGCCGCCCGGCTTTGTGCCGCCATGGACTGACGCTTTTTCCGGTAGCCATAATGCTCCGACTCCTTTTCTTTATAGACGGCCACGGCAATGACCCCCATGGCGCTGTGATCGCCCCAGGCGTCGGCATAGGAATCCTCTATGTCTGTGAAATAGAAGCGGTTCACATGGTTGCGGCTGGTGCGCCAGCCTTCGTATTCCGCGGTTTCCCAGGGATCGAGGACATACTTGGCCTCCTTGCGTCCCAGCCAGGATTTCCGCCCGGTGATGATATTGCGCCCGTCCACGGCGATCACCAGACCAATACGCTGGTTGCTGCGATTGCGCACACGGATGCGGTAGCGTTCACCATCCCGGGCCGCAATATAGCTGCGCTGCGTCCTGCCAGTGTCATCCACGGGATATTCCCGGAGCTTTCCCCGGTCATCGGATATCACCTGAACATCGACCTTGTCATACAAAGCCGCCTGGGCGGGAACCGCTGGAACCAGCACCAGCAGGGCAATAAGCGCCAGAATGTTTCTGATTGTCTTCATGGTGTTTCCTCCATCGGTATTGAACACGCTTACAGGGTAGATGCATCTGCCTGAACCCTTGCTGAATGCCCGATTTCGGAAAAACCGCCTCTGTGCGACAATACGCGCCCCATGAATTCCGGCAAAGAACAATACCTCTCTCCCCTGGAGCCCCTGCTTCCGCACCACCCTGGCGAACGCCTGCAATGGGGCCGCTGTCTGGGGTCCAGTCTGGAGCTGGCCATCAGCCGTGCTGCGCGTCAATGGCAGGGCCTGGTGGTGGTCATCACCCGGGATGTTCAGGACGCCAACCGTCTGGAACAACAGCTGGGCTTTTTTCTGCAAGGAGACGAACTGCCCATTCTGCATTTTCCCGACTGGGAAACCTTGCCCTATGACCTGTTCTCGCCCCTGCCGGAGCTGGTGTCCCAGCGTCTTTTGACCCTGCACCAGCTGCAAAAGACCCGCCAGGGCATACTCATCGTACCCGCTGCCACCGCCCAGCAGCGCATTCTGCCGCCGGACTACCTGGATGCTCACAGCCTGGTGCTGGACACCGGCGACCAGCTGGAAATCGACGGCTTCCGGCAACGCCTGGAACGGGCCGGTTATCACTGCGTGTCCCAGGTCATGGAGCATGGCGAGTTCGCCGTGCGTGGTTCCCTCCTCGACCTGTTTCCCATGGGTGCGGCAAAACCCTACCGCATCGACCTGTTCGACGACGAAATCGACAGCATCCGCCTGTTCGACCCTGAAACCCAGCGCTCGGCAGAAAAGGTGGACAGCATCCGCCTGCTCCCCGCCCGGGAATTCCCCGTGGACGAGGACGCCATTCGCCGCTTCCGCCGCCAGTACCGCAACCAGTTTGAGGGCGATCCCCAGACCAGCCTCATCTACCGGGAAGTGAGCGAGGGCAATTTTCCTGGCGGCCTGGAATACTATCTGCCCCTGTTCTTCGAGCAGACCGCCACTCTGTTCGATTACCTGGGAGGAAATGCCCTCATCATCCAGGGCGACGACCTGGCCCAGGACGCCAGCCATTTCTACGAACAGGTGGAAGAGCGCTACGAGCAGCGCCGCCACGACATCGAGCGCCCCCTGCTGCCCCCCTCGCGCCTGTACCTGAACAGCGACGAGCTGGTGCATCGCATCAAGGCCCATGCCGGCATCAGCTGGCGCCGGGGCAGCCTGGATGAACGCAGAAAAGGTTTCAAGGGCTGGTGCAATTTCGACACCCGCGCCCTGCCAGCCCTGGCCATACAGGCCCGGGCCAAACGCCCGGCGGGCCTGCTGGAGGACTATCTGGCCAGCGGCAGCCGTCCGGTACTGTTCACTGCCGAGAGCGCGGGCCGCAGAGAACACCTGCTCGACACCCTGGCGGGCTTCAATTTGCGCCCCCGGCAGGTGGAGAGCTTTGCTGAATTCCTGCAGGAGCAACCACCCCTGGCCATCACCGTGGCGCCCCTGGAAGAAGGCCTGGAGCTGGGCCAGCCGCCCCTGGCCATCATCCCCGAGACCCTGCTCCTGGGCGAACGGGTGCGCCAGACCCGCAAACGGCGCAAGGCCGGCCCCGACGCCGACCAGGTGGTGCGCAACCTGGCGGAGCTGCAGATCGGCTCGCCCGTGGTGCACGAGGATCATGGCGTGGGCCGCTACCTGGGCCTGCAAAGCCTGGACGTGGGCGGCATGAACATGGAGTTCCTCACCCTGGAATACGCCCGGGGCGACAAGCTCTATGTGCCCGTCTCATCCCTGCATCTCATCAGCCGCTACACCGGCGCCACGGAAGAAAACGCTCCCCTGCACCGCCTGGGCAGTGACCAGTGGGAAAAGGCCCGCAAGAAGGCCGCGCGGAAGGTACGTGATGCCGCCGCCGAGCTGCTGGAGATCTACGCCCGCCGGGAAGCCCGCCAGGGCTTTGCCTTCCCGCCTCCCGGCGAGGAATACAGCCAGTTCGCCGCCGAATTCGAGTTCGAGGAAACCCCGGACCAGGAAAAGGCCATCGAAGACGTGATTGCCGACATGTGCTCGCCCCGCCCCATGGACCGGGTGGTCTGCGGCGACGTGGGCTTCGGCAAGACCGAGGTGGCCATGCGTGCCGCCTTCATGGCCACCCAGGGCGGCAAGCAGGTGGCCGTGCTGGTGCCCACCACTCTCCTGGCTCAGCAGCATTACGAGAACTTTGCCGACCGTTTCGCCGACTGGCCGGTGAAAATCGCGTCCCTGTCCCGCTTCAACTCTACCAAGGAGGTCAATGCCACCCTCCAGGGCCTGAAGAATGGCACTATCGACATCGTGGTGGGCACCCACAAGATTCTCAGCCAGGACATCGCGTTCAAGGATCTGGGGCTGGTCATCATCGACGAGGAACACCGCTTCGGCGTGCGCCACAAGGAACGTCTCAAGGCCCTGCGCGCCGAGGTGGACATTCTCACCCTCACCGCTACCCCCATTCCCCGCACGCTGAACATGGCCATGTCCGGCATGCGCGACCTGTCCGTCATCTCCACGCCCCCGGCCCGGCGCCAGCCCATCAAGACCTTCGTCCAGCAATGGAACGACGTGGTCATCAGCGAAGCCTGCCAGCGGGAGCTGCAGCGCGGCGGCCAGGTCTATGTGCTGCACAATGACGTGGCCAGCATGGAACGCATGGTGGCGGACATGGAGAAGCTGGTGCCGGGCGCCCGGGTGGATTTCGCCCACGGACAGATGCGCGAACGCGAGCTGGAACGCATCATGCGCGACTTCTACCACCAGCGTTTCAACATCCTGGTGGCCACCACCATCATCGAGAGCGGCATCGACGTGCCCACGGCCAATACCATCATCATCAACCGCGCCGACAAGCTGGGCCTGGCCCAGTTGCACCAGCTGCGTGGCCGGGTGGGCCGCTCCCATCACCGCGCCTACGCCTATCTCATCACCCCGCCCCCCAGGGCCATGACCAAAGACGCGGTGAAACGCCTGCAGGCCCTGGAAGCCCTGGAGGACCTGGGCGCGGGCTTCACCCTGGCCACTCACGACCTGGAGATCCGGGGCGCGGGCGAACTGCTGGGCGAAGACCAGAGCGGTCAGATTCACGAAGTGGGCTTCACCCTCTACACCCAGATGCTGGAACGGGCCGTGCGCGCCATCCGCGAAGGCCGGCAACCCGAGCTGGACCGCCCCCTGGATCACGGCACGGAAATCGACCTCAACCTCCCTGCCCTGCTGCCCGAGGACTATTTGCCGGACGTCCATATCCGCCTCATCCAGTACAAGCGCATCGCCTCCGCCGCCAGCACCGAAGAACTGCGGGAACTGCGGGTGGAGATGATCGACCGTTTCGGCCTGCTGCCGGATCAGGCCAAAAACCTGTTCGACATCACAGAATTCAAGCTCGACGTGCAGCCCCTGGGCATACGCAAGATCGAAGCCGGCCCCCAGGGGGGCAAGATTCATTTCGAGGAACAGCCCAACATTGATCCGGCGCGCATCATCCACCTGATCCAGACCCGGCCCAGACAGTTCAAGCTGGACGGCAGTGACAAACTGCGTTTCTTTGCTGATCTCGAAGACCCGCAACAGCGGGTGGAAAAAGTGCGCGAACTGCTGCAGATGTTACAGTAGCAGTGACTATGCGGTGCCGCCACCATCGAGGGCATTATTCAGGCCATTCGAGATGATGAAAAGCCATGCGTCTGTAGGTCGGACTTCAGTCCGACACACAACAGTGGATTGTCGGGCTAAAGCCCGACCTACGATCATAAGGCGGCTTCACATCATGACGATTGAATAGATCGGTCAGGACTATTTTGTACCTATTTAGCCGTAAATACACAATGGACGATACGACTGATGGCCAGTAACCGGGAACGCCTGCGCTTCATCGCGCAAAAAATCCGCGAAGGCCGCTTTCAGGATCTGCTAGGGCTGGCAGGCCGCAAGCTGGGACGTGAAACCGGGCCGGCAGAGGCAGGTTCACGCTTCCGGGATCACAAGCGCGAGGCCATCCAGGGTTTCCTGGATTTCGTTCAGGAGGGCACCCAGCCCCCATGGCCTCTGGAAGTCTTCATCGAGGTGAGCAACCTGTGCGA
>JALVNE010000245.1 GCA_027026755.1 Sedimenticola sp.
GTATTGCGGGAACCCGGGGAAAACACCAGGCGTTCCAGGCCGGCGCTGACCAGCCCGTCCAGCAGGGCCAGACTGGCGTCCAGGTTGATGCGCCCCTGGTCCATCAGCCCCCCGTCAGCGCATGCAGCATGGGCTCGAATTTCAGCTCGGTTTCCCGCAGTTCCCTATGCGGATCGGACACCCGGGTGATACCGGCTCCCGCATACAAGATGGCCTTGTTACCACGGATACGCGCGCAACGCAGCAGCACGGACAGATCCGCCTGGCGGTTGTCACCCAGCCAGCCAAAACCGCCCGTGTACCAGCCCCGCAGCCTGCGCTCGGCTGCTCCCATCCATTCCAGGGCCGCTTCCCTGGGCATGCCGCCCACTGCCGGGGTGGGATGCAGGCTGTCCACCAGCTGCAGGGGGCGCACGCCCTGCCGGGCCTGGCCATGAATGGCGGTGTAGAGGTGCGCCAGATTGTTCAGGGGCTTGCGTCCTGGCGCCCGATCCACCCGCAGGGAGGAACAAAAAGGCTGCAGGGCCTGGCGAATGGCCGATACCACGGGAGCATGTTCATGAATGGCCATGTCGGCATGACCGGCCCTGCTGTGCGCGGGAAAGGTGCCGGCCAGGGCATCACAGTGAATATCGCTGCCATTCATGCGCAGCAGGCGCTCGGGCGTAGCCGCCAGCAACACCTCGCCGCCCAGGCACAGGGACAGGATGCTGCAGCCGGGATAGCGCCGCCCCAGGTCGGGCAGCAGCTGGCGATGGGGAATCTGCCCGTTGAAGCGCAGTTCCAGACGGCGGCTGAGCACCACCTTGTCCAGTTCTCCCCGGTCTGCCGCTGCCACGGCCCGACCAACCCGGTCGCACCAGTGCCTGCCTTCCGGCTGTTCGTTCACCGAGCAGGGCGACGGATGACCACGCGCCTGGGCCTGTCTTTCCAGCAACAGTTCCAAGTCCCGCATCCAACGGGAAAACTGTTGTTCCGGGTGCTCCTTCCCGTCGAGCAGGCAATTGAAACTCAACACGCAACCATCCCCCTGCCATTCGGCCAGCAGGCGGGGTACCTGGATGAGCGCGTTGTCGAAGCCCTGCCAGTGTTCGCCGGGCTCATAGTCCGCATCGAAGGCATAGCCAAAAAAAGCCCGGGCGCGGGGCCGGGCGCGCCCCTGGGTGATGCGGGTCCAGCGGCCCTGCAGGCCCTGCCAGGTGGCATCCAGTTCA
>JALVNE010000246.1 GCA_027026755.1 Sedimenticola sp.
TCCTATGCATCAAGGGCAACTGCATCGCCCTCGTCGTTCGTCTTTAGCGGACATGTCTATGTGATCCAGACAATCACCGCTTCCAGTAACCTCATCGTCAGGGGGACGGGGAACTTAAGAAGTTTTTTAAAAGAAACGAAATGACGGCAGGCGAAAAAAAGCTCCGACGAGCCCCAACAGGGATGACTGCGGATTATCGGAGGAGCGAAAGCACGTTCTGCGGCGCTGCATTGGCCTGGGCCAGCATGGCAGTGCCTGCTTGCTGGAGAATCTGAACCTTGGTGAGGTTCGCTGTTTCCGCGGCGAAGTCGGCATCCCGGATACGACTGCGGGATACAGACAGGGGTTGCCGGTTGCCTGTTTGTACTTAGCGGACGATCTGTCTGCTTACTGAGATATTTACCGCTTCCATGCCTGCAATCGCCCTGAAGGGGGAAAACTCAAGAAAAAGTCACGTCATCTAAACTACGGCCGGGGTGGGGTCTGCTCGGAAAACCTCGGAGGCATGGAAGCCGACGCGGAGCCTTCATGGATGAATTTACGGCGTTTTTCCGAGCAGACCCCACCCCGGCCTTATCAATAACTTAGGCGTTTAGATGACGTGGTCCTGGGGGCGACATCGTCACGACTTGTCAAAGATAGTTGAACAAGGACAGACCTTCCACTTTCATGAAGCTCTGCTGGGAAGCCTGGAGAATCAGCTGTTGTTGCTGCAGGCGGCTTACCGCCTCTGCGTAATCCAGATCCTCCAGGTCGGAGCGGTTCTGCTCCATGACCAGACGGAAGGAATCATTGATTCCACGCTGGCTGTCGATGGCATTCAGACGACCACCAAGCCGGGTTCGCACCCCCTGGATCTTGTCCATGGCGTTGTCCAACGCCGTCAGGGTGCTGCCGGAAGGCGTATTGTTTTCCAGGTCCGTCACGAAGGCATGGAGAACGGCGAAGGCATTGGTGGTGCCGCCACTTCCATCATCGATCCCCATGAACACGGCATCGCCCGGATCGTTGCTCGCCACATGGCGGGCGCTGCCGATTTGCAGGCGGCGCTGCCCCTGGTCACCCTGGTAGCTGTAACTGCCACCGCCATTGTCGGCAAAAGGCTTCACGTCAGTGCGATACCCGCCGAAAACATATTCCCCGTTGGTGTCCGTGGCGTTGCCCAGCGCCAGCAGTCCGTCCAGGTGCTGCTTGACCTCCTCGGCAATGGCCTGGCGGTCACCGGCGCTGAGTGAATCATTGACGGCGCGAACAGCCAGTTCCCGGACACGCTGCAGAATATCCCCTGCCCCGCCCAGCACGTCTTCTTCCCGGCGCAGGCGGGACTCGGCCATGTCGGCATTTCTCTGGTACTGGGCCACCGTTGCCAGCATGGAATCCAGTTCCAGGCCCCGGGTTGCCGCCGATGGGTCATCGGCAGGAGAAAGCAGACGTCGCCCTGAGGCCAGCTGCAGCTGGGTCCTGGCAAGATTGCTCTGGTTGCGCAGCATGGAATCTACGCCCTGCCGGTACCATTGCGCGGTGGATATGCGCATAACTGTCATCTCCTCACTGCGCCAAGCAGTGTCTCGAACATTTCATTGGCCGTGGAAATTACCTGGGCCGCGGCCTGATAGGCCTGCTGGAAGCGCACCAGGTTGGCCGCCTCTTCATCGAGATTCACGCCGGAAAGGGCATCCCGGGCATCCAGGGAGCGCTGCAGCAACTGCTCATGGGAACGCTGGGCCAGGTCTGCCTGACGGGTGGTGGTTGCCACGTCGGACACCAGGCTGTTATACAGGTCAGACAGGCTCTCGGTGCCGTTGCCCATGATGTTGCCGCTCAGCACCTGGCCAAGGGCAAGGGCATTCCTGTTGTCCCCAACACCATTGCTGTTATACGCGATGTTGAACTCGTCACCTGCCGCCGGATCGCCGGTAAGGCGAATCTGGTAGCCGTAATCCAGTCCGCCCGGCGTGGGAAACAGGTCGGCACCGACGGCCGGATCATAGCCGCTGACAGTTTCCAGCAGGGCTGGTGAAGCCGGATTGCTATTGTCGTAGATTTCGTAGGTCGTCGGGCTGGTGAACCTTATCATCAGCGGTGGCGACAGGCTCCCCGGCGCAGATTGAAAGGCCGGATTGTCGATGTCGGTGATTTCCGGCACGCTGATTTGGCCGCTGCCCGTATTGACAGCCGATTCAGTCGTGAGCACGGGAAACGCCGCCGTCACCCGTCCCGGCTCGTCGATGAGGGCCTGCAGGGACATGGCCCCCTGTCGTGTCGGTTGCACGAGGAAAGTATCCCCGCTCGCCGCGGCCGGGTCCACGACGATACTCAAGCCATCCGCGACAAAAGGATCAGCGGCTGTTCCGGAGCCCGTCATGGCGACGTTTTCACCCGTATCCGTACGAGTCATGGCCCAGGCGCTGCCGTCAAACTGCAGCTTGTAGTTCGCCCCGGTCAGCTGGCCGACATCATCCCAGGAAACCGACAGGCTGCTGGTCACCCCCGGATAGCTGTCCCATTGAGGCTCGGAAAAGCTGAAAAACGATCGACCGAGATGAGCATCGATGTCCACGCCCTTTTCATGCTGTTCATTGAAGAACCGGGCCAAGCCGATGGCGGTTCGTCCCAGCTCATTGGCTGCCGGTTCCAGGACCCGTTCCCGAAACTGGAGAATACCAGCCACCTTGCCGCCGGAAAGCTGCCCGGTTATGGGAACATTGCCGTTGACGCCGATACGCAGGGCAATCATCTGCGGCCCATGAACCCCCGGCCCCCTGTAGGTTTCCAGGGTGTTGCTGGTACTGCCCACCACCAGGGCCTGTCCCGTCCCTACCATGACATTGATGGCGCCGTCTTCCTGTTCCAGAGTCGTTACCCCGACTTCCTGGGACAACTCCCGAATCAACATATCTCTCTGATCCAGGAGATCATTGGGGGGCTGCCCGGCCCCGGCGCCGTAGGCCAGAACGATCTTCTCATTCAGATCGGCAATACTTACGGAAAGACGGTTGATGTGGGTGACACTGGACTGAAGCTCAGCGTTCACCTGGGCATCCATGTCATCCAGCCAGCTTCCCAGGTTGTGGAACTGATCCACCAGGCCCTGAGCCTCGCCGATGAGCACCTGCCGGGCCGCCATGGAAGCGGGATCATTGGCCAGATCCTGTACAGCGCTGTTGAAACGCTGCATGGCGGCATTCAGACCCGCGTCCGGATCGGCCAGCAGATTGTCGATCTGGGCGGCATACTGGTGCAGAGTGGAAAATTCTGTGGTGGCAGACGTGTAGTGTTGAACCTGACTGCCAATGAACGCATCATAGAACCGCTGCACCGAGCTGGTGCGCACGCCGCTTCCCATATAGCCATAGCCGGTAAACTGGGGCGGCGCGGAAACCAGGTTCACGCGCTGACGGCTGTAACCGGGCGTGTTGGCGTTGGCGATATTGTGGCCAGTCGTATTCAACGAGCGCTGATAGGCCTGCAACGCGGATATTCCGATGCCGAGCAGGCTGCTTCCACTGGACATTTTCGTTCTCCAAGTCTGTTCACGGAGGTCCAAGCCAGAGCCGGGATTTCATCAGCGGATGAAATCCTGGAATTCCGGCGGTCATCCCCTGGGGACATGCCTCCATCAGCCCTATCGGCATGATGATGAATAAACTTAAGCAGAAAGCTTTCACCATTATCAGGTGCAAAGCGCCCATCACGGCAGCTCTCAACCGGTTCTGAGCTGGGCCACGATGCCTGAGAAACGCTCACTTTCCATGATGGACCTGATCTTCCGGGCGTAGTTGGGATCCGTCGCATATCCGGCTTTCTGCAACTCCTGGAGATAACGCCGGGAATCTCCCGCATTCTTCAGCGCCTGTTCATAGCGGGGATTTTCCTTCAGGAATCTGGCATAGTCCTCCATGCTGTCTTCCGGAGAATCATAGGATCTGAAATCCGCGCGCTGTCTGACCGCCGTCCCTTCCCTGTATTCCAGCGTCGATACCGCCACGCGCTTGCCCTGCCAGCGGGCGTCCGCCTTGATGCCGAACAGGTTCATGCTGCTGCCACCGTCATCTGCGGGAATCTTTCTCCCCCAGCCGGTTTCCAGGGCCGCCTGGGCCAGAAGCACTTCCGGTAGCAGTCCCAGGCGTTGCGCCACCTTGCGGGCCGCTGGCCACAGACGCTGGACAAAGGCTTCCGGACCCTCGGGCATCCAGCTCGATGCCGACGATGAGCCGATTTCCTTGTCCTCCACAACCTGAGCCGTCTTTTCTGGCCTTGCTGCCGTAACATCCCTGCGCGCCGGCACGGACAGGGATGAATCCGCATCCCCTGGCGGCTGCAGATGGCGCTCGAAGCTTTCAGCCAGTCCCATACTCTTGTTTCGCGCAAGCTCCAGGGCAATCTGCTGGTCGAACATCTCCTGGTAGAAGCGAAGCTGATCACTTCCCTCCTCGCTTCCCGGCGCCGAGGCATCACGCATGGATTTGAGCATGATCTGGATGAACATGGCCTCGAACTGCCGCGCCACTTCCATGCGGGCCTCCGGCGACTGCTCGCGAGCACCGGCCTTGAGTGCCGTCAGGCCGCTGAAGCTGGTGTAGATTCCCGCATTGTTCAGCACTGATGTCATTGTTCCTCGCGATCAGATGATGATCAGTTCCGCGCGCAGGGCGCCTGCTTCCTTGAGCGCTTCCAGGATGGCCACGAGATCACCGGGGGCCGCGCCGACCCGGTTCACCGCTTCGACGATATCATTGAGATTGACGCCTGGCTCGAACAGGAACATGCGCGCATTCTCCTGGTTGATCTGGACGCTGGACTGGGTGACGACTTCCGTGGACCCGCGCCGTGCAAAGGGCCCGGGCTGACTGACGGACGTATCCTCGGAGATGGTCACGATGAGCGTACCGTGGGCAACGGCAGCAGGCATGACCCGCACATGGCTACCGATGACCACGGTGCCGGTACGGGAGTTGACCACCACCCTGGCGGGCGCTTCACCGGGCTCCAGCTGGATGTTTTCCAGTATGGAGACGAAGCCCACCTTCTGGCCAGGATCACGGGGCGCCCTGACCTCCACGGACCCTCCGTCCAGGGCCTTGGCCGTTCCCTCGCCGATCATGCCGTTGATGGCCTTGACGATTCTGTGGGCCGTGGTGAAGTCGGCGTTGTGCAGATTCAGGATCAGGTGATCGGCATTGGCAAAGGGACTGGGCACGGAGCGCTCCACTGTCGCGCCATTGGGGATGCGTCCCACGCTGGGGATGTTGACCGTAACCTTGGAACCATCACTGCCTTCCACGCCCAGGCCACCAACCACCAGGTTGCCCTGGGCAATGGCATAGACATTTCCATCGGCCCCCTTGAGAGGCGCCATGAGCAGGGTTCCTCCACGCAGGCTCTTGGCATTGCCAAGGGAAGAGACGGTCACGTCTATGTCCTGGCCGGGCTTGGCAAAGGGCGGCAGATTGGCGCTGATCATCACCGCGGCCACGTTCTTGGGCTTGGGATTGACACCGGGAGGCAGCACCACACCAAGCTGTGCCAGCATGCTCTTGAGGCTTTGTGCCGTGAACTGGGTCTGGCTGGTCTTGTCGCCCGTGCCATCCAGGCCAACCACCAGGCCGTATCCCACCAGCTGGTTCTCCCGCACTCCGGCGATGGAGGTAAGATCCTTGATCCTTTCCGCCTGCAGCGGCGATGCCAGTATTCCCAGCATCAGGACGAACATCATGACTGCGGTCTTCAGCTTGTTCATTGGTTCATTTCCTTGTCAAAACGGCATCAAAGGGCTGAGGAAGAATTCGGTCAGCCAACCGGGCTTGTTGGCGCGCGCCAGGGTTCCTTTGCCGCTGTACAAAATCCGGGCATCCGCCACCTTGGTGGAGGAAATACTGTTGTCCGGCTCTATGTCCATGGGGCGAACGATTCCACGAATGCGGATGAACTCCTCTCCATGATTGATGGTTATCCACTTTTCGCCCTGCACCACCAGGTTGCCATTGCTCAGCACCCTTGCCACGGTTACCGTAATACTGCCTTCCAGCTTATTGCTCTGCCTGCTGTCGCCCTCGGTTTCAAATTTGTGCCCGGCGCTGATGCTGTTCTCCAGCTCCGGCACCGGCTGGCCAAACAGCTTGGGCAGACTGATGCCGGTTTCCGACGACTTGTCCACGGTGGTGTCCGCCTTTTTCTCCGCATTGGTGCGTTCGTTGAGAACGATGGTCAGGATGTCGCCTACCCGCTTTGCCTTGATGTCCTCGAACAGCGACATGGAGATGTTTGCCTGGTAGATGGCGCCCGTACTCCTGGGTTCCGGGGCAACATATACCGGCTGGGTGGCTGCATACTTGTCTTCACCCATTTTCGGCGTGGAACAGCCGTTGAGAAGCAGGGCCAGCGCTCCCAGCATCAACGGACAATAAACCTGCATATTCAAAAGAGTCATGGCCTGCTCACCCTTAGAGGTTGTTGCTCACGTACTGCAGCATCTGATCCGCTGTGGATATGGCCTTGGAATTCATTTCATAGGCCCGCTGGGTTTCGATCATGTTTACCAGCTCTTCCACGGTATTCACGTTGGAGCTTTCCAGGGAACCCTGGATAAGGGTTCCCAGGCCATTGAGTCCCGGAGTGCCCACTTGGGGAGAACCGCTGGAGGCGGACTCGATGAACAGGTTGTCTCCCACCGCCTGCAGGCCCGAAGGATTGATGAAATCAGCCAGCTGGATGTTTCCCACCTGGGTCGGCGCGGCTGAACCCGCGGTGACCACGGACAGGGTGCCATCGGAACCAATGGTGATGCTCTGGGCATTCTCGGGAATGGTAATGCCGGGCTGTATCGGGTAGCCCATGGACGTCACCAGCTGTCCTTGGGCATCCATCTGCATGGTGCCATCCCTGCTGTAGGCCAGGGAACCATCGGGCATGAGAACCTGTATGAAGCCCCTGCCCTGGATGGCCACGTCCAGGGCATTGCCGGTCTGAACGATGTTGCCCTGGGTGAACAGTTTTTCAGTGGCCACGGTACGCACGCCAGTGCCCAGGTTCAGGCCGGAAGGCAACTGGGTGTCCTGGGAAGATTGCGCGCCTACCTGGGCGATGTTCTGGTACAGCAGGTCGGAAAACACCGCCCGCGACCGCTTGAAGCCGGTAGTGGAGGCGTTCGCCAGGTTGTTGGAAATGTTGGCCATGCGGGTCTGCTGGGCCTCGAGGCCGGTTTTTGCTATCCAAAGCGCCGGGTTCATGGTCTTTCTCCTCTGTTCGGTTCCTGGGTGACAGATCAGCTCATGCTCATCAGCTTGGCTGCCGCCCGGTCATTGTCTTGGGCCGTCTTCATCATCTTTATCTGCATTTCGAACTGGCGGGCCAGCTCGATCATGCGCACCATGGATTCCACAGCATTCACATTGCTGGATTCCAGGGCTCCCGATGCCAGGGATACGACGGCATCGGCTTCCGCCTGTCCGCCGCCGCGCATCCGCATCAGCCCATCCTCACCCTTGACCAGGGCGCTGCCCGGGGGATTGACCAGCTTGATGCGGTCCACGATGGCCAGGGCATTGATGCCCTGGCCCAGAGGCTGGACGGTGATGGTGCCGTCAGCGCCGATGGTCAGTTTGCCGTTCGGCGGCACCGCAATGGGACCGCCCTCTCCCAGCACCGGGTATCCGGCGCCCGTGGTGAGGATGCCGAAGCCGTCCACGCGAAGATCTCCTGCCCTGGTGTAGGCTTCCGAACCATCGGGCGCCTGCACGGCTATCCAGCCATCTCCCTTGATGGCCACGTCAAGATCCCTGCCGGTGCTCTGTATGGAACCGCCGCTGAAATCCACGCCCATGCCCTCAGCCGCCGCATAGGCGCGGTCCGGGTGGCCGTCTCCCCACACGGGAATGCTGGTGAAGGATTCCAGGTCCGCGCGAAAACCCGTGGTGCTCGCATTGGCCAGATTGTTGGTGTTCACGGCCTGGGCGTTCATGATTTCCCGAGCGCCGGTCATGGCGATGTACAGCATGCGGTCCATAGACAGTTACCTGCTATCAGCGGAGGTTGATGATGGTCTGGGTTACCGTGTCTTCCGTTTGTATGGTCTGGGCATTGGCCTGGAAGTTGCGCTGTGCAACGATCATCTTCACCAGTTGCTCCGTGAGATCCACGTTGGATTCCTCCAGGGCGCCGGACTGGATCAGCCCCAGGCCGGATGTGCCGGGAGAGCCGACCACGGGAAGACCGGAGGCGAAGGTGTTGGCCCAGTTGGTGTCGCCCAGGGGCTGCAGGCCCTGCTCGTTGGCAAAATTCGCTAGCACCACCTGACCGATGCTGCGGGACTGGCCATTGGTGTAGCGGGCAAAGACCATGCCCTCCTGGTCGATGTCCACGCCCAGTATCTGGCCCGTGGAAAAGCCGTCCTGATAAATGGAATTGACGGCGAAATCACTGCCGAACTGGGTGCTCTTGGACAGGTCGATAGTGATGGTCTGTCCGGGCGTTGCGCCACCTGAGGGGTTCCAGGTCAGCGTGATATTGGCCGGACTGTTGTAAGAGCCGTCATTGTTGAAAGTGACAGTGCTGGTATCCAGAACCACGCCGTCTATCATGGTCCGCACCGTCCAGGTATTTGGGTTGGTGTTGGGATTTTGCTTGCTGTAATACAGGGTGATGTCATGAGGATTCCCCTGGCTGTCATACACAGTAGTGGTGGTGGTGGAGTTGTACCCCACAGGATCCGGCACACCGCCAACCAGCGCCCATGAACTGTCTGTCTCACTTGCACGGGCATCAAAGTTGATGTTTGCGTTCAGCGCGGTGGTGGGATTGGGGTCCGCATATGAAGTGTCGATCTGCAGAGGCGCCACGCCTCCGGTGACAGCGCCGTTGCTGTCCGCCGACCTGGCCATGAGAAACAGACCTTCACTGTTTACCACGTAGCCGTCACGGTCGAGGTGAAAATTGCCCGCGCGGGTATAAACAGTGGCCCCGTCGGTATCAGAAAGCTGGAAGAAACCCCTGCCGTTGATGGCCAGGTCCATCGCATTTCCGGTGAAGGCGATATTGCCCTGCCCGAAATGCTGGGCGGCGCCCTTCAGACGCACCCCTTGGCCGATGGCCGTTCCCGGCGCGCCCATGAGGCTGGCGGCATACACGTCTCCAAACACGGCCCGGGAGCCCTTGAAGCCCACGGTGTTTGCATTAGCAATATTGTTACCGATGATGCTCAGGTCACCGGAAGCAGCCCGGATACCGCTCAGTGCTGTATTGAATGACATAGTATTTCTCCTTTATTGGAATTGTTTACATGATGGTCTGGATTGCTTCCCATGGCACCGTGGAACCATTGTCCAGATTCAACAGAATGCCCCCGTTGTAGGGGTTCAGGCTGACACTCTCCACGCGAGTGCGCATTTCGACCGCAGCTTCTTGCACCCTGTCGCCTACCAGTACTTCGGCGACGATCCTGTAATTGCCTGGCCCTGCCGGATCACCACTTTCCATGAAGCCATCCCACTTGAACTGCACCTGGCCCGCTGTCTGGGCGGACATGGGAATGGTTCGGACCAGCGATCCCTGGGCGTCATAGATCTTGATATTCATGTCCGCGACACTGTCATCGAGAAGAACCTGCCCGGCGATATCCCCGCCCTCTTCCAGAACAGCGGTGTTTCCCGGCATCATCACATCATGCCCGACCAGGCCCGCCGCCTTCAGCGACTGATCCGAGATGAGCACAGACGCCAGGGAATCGAAGGACTGCTTCAGTTCTTCGATGCCGTTGACCGTGGAAAACTGCGCCAGCTGGCTCATGAAGTCATTGGGATCCAGGGGCTTGGTGGGGTCCTGGTTCTTGATCTGCGCCAGCATGAGTTCCAGAAAGTCCTCTTGACCCATATCGGAACTGGAGCGTCCGGCCGCTTCCGGCGTGGATTGAAGCGCGGCGAGATCAGGATTGGAAACTTCATTGATCATCGTGCATTACCCTTGCTGTTCAGCGTCCCAGGTTCAAGGTTTTCAGAAGAAGCTGCTTGGATGTGTTCAGCACCTCGATGTTGTTTTGGTAGGAACGGGAAGCGGAAATCATGTTGGCCATCTCTTCCACCGTGTTCACATTGGACTTGTAGACATAGCCGTCAGGATCCGCCAGGGGATGATCCGGCATGTAATCACGGGGGATCTCCGCCTGGCTTTCAACGATTCCTGCCACCTTCACCCCAACCGACGCCTGACTGGCATCCAGAGCGGAAAGGACGGCCGCAAACACCGGCTGGCGGGCCCGGTAGGCCTTTTCCGGACTGTCACTGACAGAATCCGCATTGGCCAGGTTGCTGGAAACGGTATTGAGCCGTACAGACTGGGCGCTGAGGGCGGAACCGGAAATGCGAAACACATCGTACAGGGCCATGACTATTCTCCCTTGAGGGCGCTGATCAACCCCTTGAACTTTCGATCCAGAAACGTGAGGCTGGCCTGATAACGCAGGGCGTTCTCCGCGAACGCAGCCTTTTCCAGCTGGCCATCCACAGTGTTTCCATCAAGAGACGGGTGCAATGGGACGCGATAGAGAAGAGAGCTGGGACCGGTATCATTTCCCGCGACGATATGCCGTGCGTCGGTGCTGCGCATACCGGCACGGATCTGAGTGCCGGCATTGGACAACACCGCGCGGAAATCGATATCCCGGGCCTTGTATCCGGGCGTGTCCGCGTTGGCGATATTGGCTGCCAGCAGCGCCGTGCGCCTGCCACGCACTTCAAGGGCCTTGGCATGTATTCCCAGGGCAGAATCGAATGATAGCGGCATGTTTCTCTCCAACTTAAGTCTTCGAGAAACAGAATGCTATTATCGTGCCAAAACGATGTTATCAGTATATATCAATAACTTAGATCGGATGCCAAGCAATTGCCTGTCTGCCATAGCGGCAAAGTATTGCCGCCAGCCACCCCCAGCGGCAAGAAGAACCGGGGTATTCCAGCGTGGCGGGACAAGGATGGCGCCGAACAAACTATAAATATATGCACAATATGTGCGTCAAAGAACCCGGAATACTGACATCAGAGCGTCAATAAGCTGTCTTCAGATTATTGAGAGCCGCCGGATGAACTCGGCTTCCCTTGGCCCGCCAGCGTTCACATCTGTTTCCAGACACGATAAATCCCCGTATTTTCAATATGTTGCATAACAATCCAGCAAATCGACTTACTTGTGGGCACGCATTTTGCCTTACTGATGAACAGGAAACTTTCAGCAAATCTGACGAAACCATGCGCTATCCACTACTTCTAATGAGCACTTTGCTGCTGTTACCGGTGTCCTCGCAGATGGCGGCTGCCGAAAAGGCATCCGGTTTTCAGAGCCATGAAAGCATCCTTGCCCTGGCCAGGCGCTTCATGGAGGATTACAGCAGGCGTCTCAATGGAGAGGCTGTGGAAATCCGGGTTGGCCGCTTGGACCCGCGTTTGCGCCTGCACAACTGCGACCAGAAACTCGAAGCCTTCCTTCCCAACGGTGGAAGAACCACGGGGAACACGACTGTGGGCGTTCGTTGTCCGGGCGCCAAACCCTGGAGCCTTTATGTACCCGTCACTGTCAATGTTTTCAAAAACGTGGTGGTCACCAGCGCGGCCCTGCCCAGAAATACCATACTGGACCGCTCCCACTTGAAAATGGCAAAACGAAACCTGGCAAAGCTTCCGCAGGGATACTTCGTGGACCCCGACAGACTGCTGGGAATGAAGCTGAAACGAAACCTGAGTGCTGGGCTCGCCCTCGCGCCCACCATGGTCAAGGCGCAGACGGTGATAAAGCGTGGTCAGCGGGTCATGCTGGTTTCCCGATCCAAAAGCGTATCCGTGCGCATGCAGGGACAGGCCCTGGCCAATGGCGCCATGGGAGAACTGATAAGGGTGAAAAACCTTTCATCGAAGCGCATCGTGGAAGGAACGGTGACAAGTGGTGGAGAAGTGCTTATAGGAAATTATGGCAGGTGATCCAGGTCTCAATTCTGATACGCTTTGCAAAACCGTCAAATTTTTGACTTAAGTAATGAGCTGTTGCGCCGACCGAATAGATGTACAGGTACATCGAATCAACCAGGAGATTCTAAAATGTCTATTGATATCAACAATCTGGGAACGAACCCGCCTCCCAGGGCAAGTGACG
The DNA here is from genome assembly GCA_027026755.1 of Sedimenticola sp. Taxonomy (GTDB): domain Bacteria; phylum Pseudomonadota; class Gammaproteobacteria; order Chromatiales; family Chromatiaceae; genus Thiolapillus. The sequence goes on from JALVNE010000246.1 coordinate 12,136, forward strand.
CCACCCCTGTCGACAGCAGTGAAGCCAATGCGGTCGGCGCCCGGCAATCCACGGGAAAATCATCCGTTGGCGATACCGTGAGCCTGTCTGACACGGCCGTCCGCCTGGGACAACTTGGAGTTGCCGTGGAAAATCAGCCTGTGGTGGACACGAAAAGAGTTGAACAGGTCAAGCAAGCCATCATGGATGGTTCCTATACCGTGGATCCGACACGGATCGCGGAAAAGATGATGGAACTGGACATGGCATTGAAGCCCAAGACCTGAGCTGTCACCTCATGAAATCAAGCAGAAGCAATGTTTTTCCCGCTGAGATACAGCAGCTGTTGCAGGCGGAATACGATGTCATGGGCAGGCTGCAGAATATCCTGGAACAGGAAACCACCCTCCTCACATCTGGCAGGAACATAGAGGGCCTGTCACAGCTGGTTTCTCAAAAGGATCTGCTGATAGAAGAACTCATCATGCTGGCTACGGAAAGGGAGCGGCTCATCTCCACGCCGGACACCGGTCCTGTCAGTGCAGACTTCGAGTCGTTCCTGAAACAGACTGAGGACAGCCATACCCTGCTCTCCCTGTGGCAAGGGTTGCTTTCACTTACGGCTGCCTGCCAGGAAATCAATCAGATGAACGGGGCCATCATCAAACTGAACGAGCAACAGATGCGGCAGGCCATTCACCTGTTGCGAAGTGAAAGCCCGGTTGATCTCAACTATGACGCCAAGGGCGGTACCACCACAGCCAGCCAGTCCCGCCTGCTGGGCCAGGCCTGAAGTCACGCCACGCCAGAGCGCCGAATGCACGACATCATCCAGAGTCTTGCTGCGCCTTCTGTTTGCGGGCCAGTCGTCGCCCCGGCCAGAACAACTAAAGTTCATGATGGATATGCCGAAAAACAACTATAGCCGGAGCTTATCCTGTCCGGCAAGTCAGGTGCAGAGAAACACGCCCACTGATTCCGGGCGTTTGGCAGCCGCTCCACGCCCGCCCGTCCTGCCCTGGAATTTCTCATCTGCAGGCAGGCTTCATGTTGCCGCAACAAAGGCGAATATGAGCAGACCAATGTCCAGGTTACACAGAAAAGGCCGGAAACCCAATAGGCAGGTCATATCACCGGAAATATCTCCAACACATAAAGAATCGGGGGAAGACGCATGCATGAAAGACATCCAGGAAAAGCTGCTACAGCTGCTGGACGATCTATGCACGTCAGCAGAGCTGGAAGACCGGGTTGATGGTTTCAAGGCCATTTTGGGAAACGATTTCCGCGTAGAACATATCTTCTAGGTCATGTCCGGTATCAGCAATCTTGTTCATGACATAAGAGGCGTAGTCAACCGCGAGAGGAAGGAACTGGAAGACTTCCTGGAACAACTGATGAACAGGCTATACCTCATCGACGGGGCAATTGAAGAATCAAATGAAAGTAACCGGACCATACACGAGTGTCATCATCGGCTTGAAGAGGATATCGAAGAACAGGCCTGTAATATCGAATCCCAGGCAAGAGTGGCAACCGATCTGGGCCAGCTGAAACTGCTGGTGCAGGATCGCGTGGATACCATACGCAGCCACATGGAGGCCTACCGCAGCCAGGAGGAAGAACTGATCCAGGCCGCCGAAGAGAAAACGGAACAGTTGGTACAGCGGCTGAACGAGCTTGAAGCCGAAACCGAAGAGCTGCGGCAGAAAGTCAGCACCCATTCCCTACAGGCTTTTACAGACACCCTCACGGGCATACCCAATCGTTATGCCTATGAGGAAAGACTGAACCAGGAATACAGCCGCTGGAAGCGCTACCATCAACCCCTTTCCCTCATGATCGTCGATATAGACAACTTCAAGCATATCAACGACAAGTACGGTCATCGGGCCGGTGACAAGGCACTCAGGATCATTGCCAACCAGCTGCAGAAAATGATCAGGGAAACCGACCTCATCGCCCGTTATGGCGGCGACGAATTTGTGCTGCTGCTGCCGGAAACCACTTCCAAGGGCGCCATGCGTATTGCGGAGAAACTGCTGGATGCCATTGAGAACCACGCCTTCCACTTCCGGAAAAAGAAGGTCACCATAACCATTTCCTGCGGTATCAGTGACTTCAGGGAAGGAGACAGCCCCGCAGACGTGTTCGAGCGGGCAGACCAGGCGCTGTACAGGTCCAAACACCGGGGACGCAATCAGTCTCACTACGGCTAGACGGCTACTGCCTACTGCACCAGCGCGGCCATCCGGGTGCCGGATATACCCCCGGGAACCTCCCATGCACGCTGTCAGCCCGGCCACCAAACATATCGCCCTCGGTCGCCCTGCTCACCCCTGCCTGGTTCAACACTCAATCACTATCTGCCTTTCTGGCTAAAGAAATCGGCCAGGCAACCGACATTCCATATATGACAAACAGCTGTTGGCCAAGTTCGGAAACATCGTAGCTGCCGTTAATCCGGCAAGCCTGTACCTTCCACTGCTACAGGAGACACAGAATATGGATCTGGCAACCCTAATAGGGCTCATCGGCGCATTTGCCGCCATAGCCATCGCTATCATGCTGGGCGGTGATTTCGGCATGTTCATCAATGTTCCCGGCCTGATGATCGTCGTGGGAGGAACCCTCATGGTGACCCTCATGAAGTTTCCCCTGCCCTTGACCCTGAGGGCGTTCAAGGTGGCGGGAAAGGCGTTCATCTACAAGTCACAGAAACCAACTGAACTCATCGAGCATAGCGTGGAGCTGGCAAACATCGCCCGCAAGGAAGGCCTGCTGGGACTGGAACAGGTCGAGGTGGAGAACAAGTTTCTGAAAAAGGGGATAGAACTGCTGGTGGACGGGCATGATTCCGTTTTTGTGAGAAAGGTACTGGGACAGGACATCAATTTGGCCATCGAACGAAATGAAGATGGCATCAATATCTTCAAGGCCATCGGTGACGTGGCTCCTGCCATGGGAATGATAGGAACGCTGATCGGCCTGGTGCAAATGATGTCCAATATGGACGATCCCAAGGCACTCGGACCCGCCATGGCGGTCGCCCTGCTGACCACCTTCTACGGTGCCGTCATCGCCAATGCCCTCGCCCTTCCCATCGCCGACAAGCTTGCTCATCGCAACAAGGAAGAACGTATCAACAAATCCATGATCCTCGAAGGCGTCAGTGCGATCCAGGAAGGCCTAAATCCCAGGGTAATAGAAGGCATGCTGCAGACATATCTCCCGGATGGAGAAAGTTCCAACGAGGCGGCCTGAGTATTGATGGCGACGGCAGACACAGTCACGAGGAGAAAATCATGAGCGACAACTGCGAAGCACAGAAATGCCCCGAAGGCCTCTCCATGTGGGTGATGACCTTTGCCGACCTGATGTCGCTGTTGCTCGCATTCTTCGTTCTCCTGTTTTCCTTTTCCGAAATGGACGCGCAGAAATACAAGCAGGTGGCCGGTTCCATGAGCGAAGCCTTTGGCGTGCAACGGCAGGTCAAGATCAAGGATCCTCCAAAGGGCATCAATATCATTGCCAGAGAATTCTCACCAGGAATAACCAAGCCGACCCCTCTGAATCAGGTTCGCCAGTCCACGGCGGATGACTACATGCAGTTTCCTGTATTGGCAAGAAACCACGAAAAGCAGAAATCCGATCTCGAAAAAGAAGGAGAAAAGATCAAGATCGCGCTAAAGGAAGAAATCGAGAAAGGCCTGATCGAGGTGAGTATAGAAGATCAGAAGATCATCATCCGCATCCAGGAGAAAGGTTCCTTTCCTTCCGGCAGCGCCCAGATGATAGAGCCCTTCAAGAAAGTCATCAGGAAGATCAACAAGGCTATACAGCACAGCAATGGAAAAATCGTGGTTTCCGGGCATACCGATAATCTTCCCATCCACAACTCACAGTACCGCTCCAACTGGGAGCTTTCTGCATCCCGGGCGGTTACCGTGCTGCACGAATTGAGCAAGAACAGCAGCATCAACAAGGAAAGATTCGAGATAAAGGCTTATGCCGATACGCAACCCCTGGCGCCCAACGACACGCCATCCAACCGCGCCAGGAACCGGCGCGTGGAAGTCGCCTTGGTGTATGGTGAAGACAAAATAGTGGATCCCCAACTTCCGTCACTTGGCGCCGACGAAGTGATTGATTACGACAAGCCGGATATCGAGGCAAAACCCCAGACATCAACAGGCAAATGAGGATCAGAACAATGGAACCGTCCTGCGACAAAAATCCTGAACGACGAAGTTTTCTCCGTATCGCCGACCAGGTCATATTGAAATACCGCAAAGTGACGGATCTTCAGGCCCTGCCGGGAACAGAGCAGCCATCTCCGGAAATCAGCAGTTTCACCATCAAGGCACGTTTTTTTGCCATAAACCAGAAACTGCGGCCCGCCCGCAGCAAACTTGAACAGCATTCCAGGGAGCTTGCTGCCTATCTCAAAGCGATAGACGAAAAGCTGGACCTGCTCGCCGACCTCGCGTTCGAAACGGAACATGACCTGATAGACATGCCCATCCGCCAGGTCAGCCTCAGCGCAGGGGGAACTTCCTTCCATGCGGAGAAGCCGCTTGAACTGGGCAGCTTGCTGGAACTCTGGTTACTGCTGCTGCCTTCCCATGCGGGGATAGTCACTTATGCAAAAGTGGTTTACTGCAAACGCGATCAGACTCCCAAAGACAAACGCTATCCGTACAAGATCGGTGTGGAATTCAAGAACATGCGGGAAGAGGACATGGACCTGATCATTTGCCATGTATTGCGAAAAGAAGCAGACCAGCGACGGCGCATGGCCAAAAAGAACATGAGGGATGGCGCATGAGCTGGAAGGCTCCGCCAAGCGGCGATCCTGCCAGCCTTTTGTTTTCTCAAACCGCCTTGGGGCGGTTCAGGCCGTATTTGCGCATCTTTTCCGTCAAGGTGGTTCGGCGCAACCCGAGCAGCTTGGCCGCATGAGCAATGACGCCATTGGTTTCTTCCAGCGCCTGAGTGATCAGCTGCATTTCGATTTCCGATATGTAAGATTTCATATCCAGCCCCTGGGAAGGAATTCGTGGCGTCTGCACGGCCGGATCGGAAACCGCCGGCGCATCCTGGTGCCTGGAATCGGCAAAAAACTCCAGTTGCAGTTCATTGTCGCCCCCGCATCTGCTGCCGCCGCGATACTTGCTCGGCAGGTCATGCACCTGCACCAGACTGTTGGGATACTGAATTGCCAGCCGTTCGATCAGATTCGCCAGTTCCCGCACGTTCCCCGGCCAGGAATATTTGGAGAGAGCCTTTATTGCCTGGGTGGAAAAGTCCACTGAGCATTTGTTCTCGTATTCCAGCCGCTTGTTGAGCTGCCCGATAAGCAGGGGCAGATCCTCGATGCGCTCCCTGAGGGAAGGAAGCTTGATAGGAAAGACTTCCAGCCGGTAGAACAGGTCCTCACGGAACTTGCCATCTGCAATCATGCGCTCCAGGTCACAATTGGTTGCTGCGACAATACGCACATCAGCCTTGATCTGTCGTGTGCCGCCCACCCGTTCAAAAGTGCGTTCCTCCAGTACGCGCAAGAGCTTGACCTGCATATCCATCGGCATCTCGCCGATTTCATCCAGGAACAGGGTGCCACCTTCCGCCAGCGCAAAGCGGCCATCCCTTGCCGTCAAGGCCCCGGTAAAGGCTCCTTTTTCATGCCCGAACAATTCCGACTCCAGGAGATCTCTCGGAATGGCGCCACAGTTCACCGGCACGAATGGCTTTCCCCAGCGCTTTGAATGATAGTGAATATTCCGGGCCACAACCTCCTTGCCCGTTCCTGACTCGCCCAGGATCAGCACATTGGCGTCGGTCGGGCCTACTTGTTCGATCTGCCGGCGGATTTTCTGGATGCCCGGGCTGCGTCCGGTAAGACTGCGAAACAGGTGAGCAGGCCTTTTGGGATTCTGCTTGCGGGCGGCACCGTAAGATCTCGCACGTTCCAGCGCCTGGGAGAACTCGGTATTGGCCAGTGGCAATGAAATGGTGATCCACTCTGGTGGATAGAAAAGCACCAGTGTGCCCTTCTTTTTCTCGGGTATTTCATAGAGGATGATGGGCAGAATGTCTGGCGCCACGCTGGACAGGATCCGAATGATTTTTTTCTGCTCGGTTTCAGACAGATCACCGGTAATGATGACCGTCAGAAACCGACCACCCTCCAGCTCCAGTCTCAACTGGTCAAGGCCAAAGACTTCCGTAAAATGGTGCCCCAGAAAGCCGAGTACTGCTTCGAGATTATCCACTTCATTCCTGTCATGGGCATAAACAAGAATGTGCTCCTTGTCGTCAGCATTCGAATCTGCTTTTTCGATTTCTTTCCAGCTTGTCGCAGCAGAATCTGTTTTGGCTAACGTCCCGTCCATACTACAGTTCGTTTGTTTTTCAATGATTTGTCAATCTTATGGAAAACCGTCCCTGTTGGCAGAACCCACTTCCGGCTCTACGACAAATGTCCTGTCGTCTATTCCTGTATGTTTGGCCTGTATCTCGAACCAGCTTAATCATATTTACATCTATCGAATGAAGGGCACCTCGAAAAACTCGAGATCCTATAAAGACACTGTCTCGGATCAACACAGCAAACACCAAAACGACCTTGAAATACTATCTTTGCTACAGGTTTCGCTTTTTCGACAGCGTCTATACAACCTGCGTTACAGTATTAGCGACGCCTCCCATATTGCATAGCAGTAATAAAGCGGTAATGAATCGGTATGCAGCCTACTCAACGGAAGCGCGTAGCAACCACAGGGGTGAAAAAGCACTGCTTTTCGCGGCATTGCGTGGGGCACAGGGTTGTACCACCGGTCTGGATGGCCGCAATCACAAAAAGCCGATTGGGCAGTTGAGCAAGACCTGCGGTGGGACACTATTGTTGTAAAGCCGATCCCGGGCCCACCAGGTGGGCGATGCCCTGACGGGGATCACCGATATGGAACTCGGGAGTGACAGAAGTGCCGAATTCCGGTCCAGGGTTTCCACCTGCAGGCACGATACCGGATCATGGGTGACTTCCACGTCACCATGGCGATCTTCCGCAATGGTGGGTACATTGTGATCCGGCGTGGCCAGGTTGGCGCTGAGTCGCCAGGGTTTGCGCCCGACAAGACGCAGCCCCACGAAAGTCTGGGATGCACCACAGGGGCATCCCACAGCTTGTCATAGAGGATTCTGGCGGCTATGCGTCATATCTCTTGATTAGGTACGGGATGGCAGACTACTATTCATCCATCAATAAAGTAAGTTCATATTTTTTATATTTTTCATTCTTTTTCAGAATACACAGAATACTGTACATCCATGGAATTCAGCAGCTTGCAAGCCTTTCTTGCGGTGGCCGATACGGGTTCCTTTTCCAGGGCGGCCGAACGCCTGTATCTTACCCAACCCGCCGTGAGCAAGCGACTGGCCAGCCTGGAGGATGAACTCGGCATCAGGTTGTTTGATCGCATGGGACGCAACGTGCGTCTCACTCATGCCGGCGAGGTATTGTTGGACAAAGCGCGCGATATTCTTCTGCATGCACAGGATATGAAGCATATCGCCAGTAACCTGCAGACAGAAATATCCGGCGTACTGACCCTTGGCACCAGCCACCACATTGGCCTGCACCGCCTGCCCCCGGTGCTGAAAGACTTCCGCAGCCGCTATCCGCGCGTCAATCTCGATATCCGCTTCCTGGATTCAGAGGCCGCCTGTAGCGCGGTGGCCAAAGCTGAGCTGGAGATGGCCGTGGTGACGCTTCCCAACGAGCCCGCGGCAAAACTCCAGCTCCGGCCCGTATGGGAAGATACTTTGTACTTCGTGGCCGCGCCGGGGCACCCCCTGGCCAGACAAGCCCGCGTCACCCTGCAGGACCTGAGCTGCCATCCTGCCGTGTTACCCGGCCCCAGCACTTATACCCGGAGCATTCTGGATCGCGTGTTGCAAAAACATAATCTAGAATTAACATTAGGTATGTCAACCAACTATTTGGAAACATTGAAGATGCTTGCCGAAATCAATCTTGGTTGGAGCCTTTTGCCGCAGTCCATGCTCGACCAGGCCTCCTTGTCCATTTTGCCGGTGGACGTGCATCTCAGCCGTTCTCTGGGCGTCGTCACCCACACGGACCGTACTTTGTCCAACCCCGCCAAAGCCCTGTTGTCATGTCTGCCCGCCTGATCGTCCCCGTTCTCCTCAGCCTCGCGGTGACGGCCTGCAACAGTCTGCTCCTTCATTCCGCAGGATTTGCTTGTCAGTCCATAGAGAGTGAAACATCCTGGGGGGGCATATCCGGCCTTGCTCACGACAACCATGATCCCTGCATCCTCTATGGCGTGCATGATCACAACCTTCAGGGGCAGGCAATCTATGTCCTGGACATCTGCCAGGCATCCTCGAGGATCAAATACAGTATTCCCATACGCAGGAGTGGCCAGGTGCCCGATTACGACCTGGAAGGCATCAGTCAGCGTCCTGCCGGCGGCTTCTGGCTGGCCTCGGAAGGCAAACCCGGCCGGCATTTGCCCAACCTGTTGGTGCGTACCGACGCGCAAGGCCGGGTACTGGAAGAAGTTCCCCTGCCCCCCGCGATCAGCCGCTACCGTGTGAAGGCGGGGCTGGAAGGCATTGCCAGTACCGGTGAAGGAAAAAATGAACAGGTCGTAGTGGTTTTTCAGCGGCGCTGGAAAGACGACCCCAAAGGCCAGGTGAAAATCGGCCTGTACAGCCCCGCCAGTCATCACTGGCAATTCTTCCGCTACCCGCTGGATGCACGAAAAGGCACCGGATTGTCGGCGGTGAGCTTCCTGCCCGATGGCAGCACTGCCGTACTGGAACGGGACAACAAACCTTTTCACAAGGCCAGAATCAAGCGTATCTACCGCCTGCGTCTTCCCCGCTCGTCCAGCGGAATGCCGCTGTTGAAAAAAGAACTGCTGACCGACCTGCTCTCGCGGCACCCCCTGTTGTGTGGCAGCAACGGCAAGCTGGAAGGAATGACAGCCGCCGGCAACAGGCTGTATCTGGTGGCCGATGACGATGGTGATGGCACGGCCATGTTGCTGCGGGTCGCCCTGTAACCAACCGGGACAAGCTCAAGCGGAAGCGACGACCACGGCCCGAACGGGCGCGGGATAACCTTCAACGGTCAGACGAGGATCCTTGGGATCCAGGAAATCTGCCAGGGATTCAAAGGCCATCCAATCCGTACGCCGCTGTTCTTCAGTATTGGTAGCCGTGACATCCACCGTGCGCACATTGGCGAACCCGCAGCGGCGCAGCCAGTTTTCCAGCGCCAGCGTGGAAGGAATGAACCAGACATTCCTCATCTTGGCGTACCGTCCCCGGGGCACCAGAACGCTGTTCTCGTCACCTTCGACCACCAGGGTTTCGAGCACCAGCTCGCCTCCAGGCCGCAGGCAGCCCTTCAGGTCGAATAGATGGTCCATGGGCGAACGGCGGTGGTAGAGAATGCCCATGGAAAACACCGTATCGAAAGCCGCCAGGTTTTCAGGCACGGATTCGATGCCCAGGGGCAGGAAATGCACATTGGGGGGCGCCGCCATGAAATGCCGGATGGCATTGAACTGGGCGAGAAACAGCAGGCTGGGGTCGATGCCCACCACCAGTGCCGCGCCCGCCCCGGCCATGCGCCAGGCGTGATAGCCGCTGCCACAGCCCACGTCCAGCACCTTGCGGCCCTTCAGGGGCTGGATATGGTTTTCCAGGCGCCGCCATTTCCAGTCGGAACGCCATTCGGTGTCGATGTGAATGCCGAATACTTCATAGGGACCCTTGCGCCAGGGCTGCAGGGCGCGGAGCACGCCAAGAATATCCTTGCGTATTTCATCGCCAATCTCGTCTTCACGGCCGATGCGGATACAATCTGCCGCCAGGTCAATATCCCGGGTGGCGCAGGAGGGCAACATCTGCAACAGCAGCTCCCAACGCCCCAGGTCGCCATGGCGGTCGGCGGACAGGGCCTGCTCAAGCTGGGCGGGCAGACACCGGGCCCAGGTTTCCATTGCTGCGTCAGCCAGGGCCTGCTGAACCTTAGGAACATCTATCATGGCCGGGCGATGAAGGAAACGAAGTTGAAACACTGGAACCACAGGTCCACCCGGCCAAAGCCGGCTTCTTGCAGGCGCTGCCGGTGGACGGCAATGGTTTCCGGCACCAGCACTTCCTCCAGGGCAGTGCGTTTCTGGCTGATCTCCAGGTCGGAATATCCATTGGCGCGCTTGAAAGCGTGGTGCAGCTCCACCAGCAGGGCATCTTCTTCGGCATCTGCGCCGGCAATCTTTTCCGACAGGATGAGCACGCCATCCCTGCGCATGCCTTGGCGAATCCCGCGTAGCAGGGGCAGACGCTGCTCCAGCGGCAGAAACTGCAGGGTGAAGTTCAGCACCACCACGGATGCATCCCGAATCTCCACGTCACGAATATCCGCGCAGAGGCTTTCCACTTTGTCCAGGCCGTGCTTGTCGAACTGCTGCCGCGCCCGCGCCAGCATGGCCTCGGCATTGTCCACCGCCACCAGGCGGCAGTCCCTGCCGCCAATGGCCTTGCCCATGGAAACCGTGGCCGCCCCCAGAGAACAGCCCAGGTCGTACAAGCGGCTGCCGGGGCTGGCGTGCCGTTCCGCCAGCAATCCGATCATGCCGATGATGCTGGCATAGCCGGGCACGGAACGGGAGATCATGTCGGAAAAGACGGCGGCCACCCGCTCGTCGAAGACAAAACTGTCGATGCTGTCCCTGGGATGGGCGTAGAGGCTGTCCCTGCCCTCAGATCTGCTCATGGAATTCATCACCATAGTAAAAGGTGATTTCTTCGTCCCTGGCAATGTCCCGGGCGGCATACAGGTCCAGGCCGTCGAATTCCGCATTGAAATCGGCAGAATGATTCAGGTAGCGCAGCAGGTTGCGTCCACTGCAGCCAACCCATTCCTCTTTTTCACCTTCACCGGATTCACAGATCCAGAGTACATACATGCCATTGCGGCGGGCTCTGGGGCCATGATAGGTGCCGATGTAGCTGCCCGCGGGAATATCCCGAGCGGCAAACAGGCCCGTGCCGTGAATGGACGATGCCGCCGCATACACCCATTCACGCAGCTCCCGGTTGCTGGTACGCAGGCTTTCCGGGCGCATCATTCCACCTTGAGGCTCTGCATGGCCAGGTGTTCACGGCGGCCCGGCACCTCGCCCCAGCCCACCTGGTGCACCGGCAGCTTGTCCAGGTCCAGTTCCCGGCGAATCTCTCCCAGGGTGCGCAGACTGCCTTCCTGACCTTTCCACATGATGAGCATTTTCTCCATGAATTCCAGATGGGCGATGCCTTCCTGGTCGGCGCTGGCGGAATAGACATGGCCAAAGGGCAGCACCCGGCGGCTTTCGGCGTAAAGAAACTCATGGGCCTTTTCCAGGCCGATATCCGGCTGCAGCATCAGTTCCGACAGGGTAGGCAGTGTGGTAGGAATCTGCGGGCAGCGGGACACCACATTGTGCAGGGAGGGAAAGAAAGGATACTTGCCCCGCACGTCACTGGCATAGCGAAACTCCAGGCGCTCCTCCATAGCCAGCAGATGAGCATTCAGTTGCCAACAGGGCGCGGCGAAGCGATTGGGCGCGTGACCCAGCAATTCCTCGAAGTTCTCCATGCCCAGGGCCAGCTGATGGCTGGTCCAGTCCGCGTCCGCAAAGGCTGCCTGTTTGCACCAGGCTCCGGCATCATTGCCCTGCAGGCCAATCTCGTGACCCGCATCAGCCACCGCCAGCATGGCTTCTTTCAGACCTGTCTCCGCCTTGCCGGACTTGGTCAGCAGGGAAGCAGCCTTGCCCAGCAGCCCCCTGCCCCGGCCGCTGAAGTCCACGGCAAAGAAGAAACTGGCGGTAACCTGGTATTCGCCGAACAGCTCGAGCAGCCGCGGAACGCCCACGGTCGCGGCATTGAGGGTCGAAACGTCGATCTTCAGCGCGATTCTCATAAGCTGCAACTCCCCTCGTACACGGCCATGATGCTCTTGATTTCCGCCAGCACTTCCCTGCGCTGTGCCTCATCGAGATTCGCCAGCTCGGGCAGGACACCGCCCTCCTCCATGAAGGCGATATCGGCCCACAGGGCCTTGCAGCCCTTCAGGCAAAGCATCTCGACGGCTTGATCCACGGGATTTTGATTCATGCGCCTGATATGTGATATCCGCAAGGCGCGGATTATGCCACAGGACTATGGGGGATTTCCCTGATTTCCTTTTGCAGAAGCCAAAACAAAATATGTTCTTGATTTGTTCTCAATCTGAGCTAAAATAGAACCATAATAGAACACTCAGGAGAACCATGATGAATTACAGCAGCTATCTCATGCGGGACCAGGCCTATGGCCTTGTTTCCAGCCTTGACCAGGTTGCCCGAAACCGCAAACAACGGGCGAGAATGCGCAGATTGCGTTCTCTGGCCGAAATTGCTGCCTTTGTGGCCGCCGTAGTAAGTTACATAGCCGCCCTGTCGTTGATGGCCTGACTCCAGGCAACATCTGCGCATTTATTGTTCTTCCATCAACAACTGCGCGGGATGCAGCCCCATCGCCGCGGCCAATCGTTGCAGCGTGGCATAACGCGGCCTGGAAGCACCTCGCTCGATACGTGCTACCGCAGACTGTTTCATGCCAGATTTTTTGGCCACTTCTGACTGCGTCATCCCCAGGTGCTCGCGCCAGGCAGCAATCAGGGACAGGCCGTCTATTACATGTCGCTCCACCACTTCCTGTGGAATGCCCTGTTCACAAACCCGCGCTGCGCGCCAGGCTTCAGCCATTTCCTGGAAGTGATCCCAGGGTACCACGGCAAAAAGTGGCTTTCCGTCCTGTTCAATCACCTGAAAATCAGTAGGTGTGTTCATCGCTTTGGGTGTCCAAATTACATCCATGAGTGCAATATGACGAACTATAACAGTTTATCCATATTAACTTTCATGCGGGGCAGACCCACACCCCGGATCATGGAAATTCCCTCTCCCCCGCCGGGGGGAGAGGGCTAGGGAGAGGGGGGGACGGGAAATGCTCACCCCCTCCCCAACCCTCCCCCGCGCGCGGGGGAGGGAGTCATCAGTGTATTTCCACATTAAAAACACATCTCAGGCCACCAGTCCCATTTCCTTCAGATGCCGTATCTCGTCCCGCACCCGCGCGGCTTCTTCGAATTCCAGATTGCGGGCGTGCTCGTACATGGCATCTTCCAGGGCCTTGAGCTTCTTCGCCAGCTCTTTCGGTGACAGGCGTCCGTAGGCGGCCTCCTCTTCCGCCACCCGGGCATATTCCCGGGCGGATTTCTGCCCGCCGGGACAGGCGGATTCCATGATATCGGCAATCTTCTTCTCCACCGTTTTCGGCGTGATGCCATGGGCCTCATTGAAAGCGATCTGCTTGGCACGGCGCCGCTCGGTTTCATCCATGGCCTGCTTCATGGAGCCGGTGATGGTGTCGGCATAGAGTATGGCCTTGCCCCGGGCGTTGCGCGCCGCCCGGCCGATGGTCTGAATCAGGGAGCCCGTGGAACGCAGGAAGCCTTCCTTGTCCGCATCCAGGATGGCCACCAGGGACACTTCCGGCATGTCCAGGCCCTCGCGCAGGAGGTTGATGCCCACCAGCACGTCGAACTCCCCCAGGCGCAGGTCGCGGATGATCTCCACCCGCTCCACCGTGTCGATGTCCGAATGCAGATAGCGCACCCGCACCTCGTGCTCCATGAGATAGTCTGTCAGGTCTTCGGCCATCTTCTTGGTCAGGGTGGTCACCAGTACCCGGTCCCCCTGGGCCACGCGCAGGTTGATCTCGGAAAGCAGGTCGTCCACCTGGGTGCTGGCCGGGCGCACTTCCACTTCCGGGTCCACCAGCCCGGTGGGCCGCACCACCTGTTCCACCACTTCGCCGGAATGGCTGATCTCGTATTCCCGGGGCGTGGCGGAGACATAGATGGCCTGGGGACAGCGGCTTTCGAACTCGTCGAAGCGCAGGGGCCTGTTGTCCAGGGCGGACGGCAGGCGGAAGCCGTATTCCACCAGGGTTTCCTTGCGCGACCGGTCGCCCTTGTACATGGCGCCCAGCTGGGGAATGGTGACATGGGACTCGTCCACCACCAGCAGGGAATCCGCAGGCAGGTAGTCGAACAGGGTGGGCGGCGGCTCTCCCGGCGCCCGGCCACTGAGATAGCGGGAGTAGTTCTCGATGCCGGAGCAGTAACCCAGCTCCAGCATCATCTCCAGGTCGAAACGGGTGCGCTGCTCCAGACGCTGGGCTTCCAGCAGTTTGTTCGCGTCCCGCAACTGGTCCAGGCGCTCCTTGAGTTCCGCCTTGATCTGCTCCACGGCATTCAGAATGGTTTCCCGGGGGGTGACATAATGGGTCTTGGGATAGATGGTGTAACGCGGTACCCGGCGCTTCACTTCCCCGGTGAGGGGGTCGAACAGGGCAATGGACTCGATCTCGTCATCAAACAGCTCGATGCGCACGGCCTCATCCTCGGTTTCCGCGGGATGGATGTCGATGACATCGCCCCGCACCCGGTAAGTACCGCGATGCAACTCCACCTCGTTGCGGGTGTACTGCAATTCGGACAGGCGGCGCAAAATGGCACGGTGATCCACGGGCTCGCCCCGCACCAGGTGCAGGAGCATGGACATGTACTGGCGGGGATCGCCCAAGCCATAGATGGCGGACACCGTGGCCACGATGATGGTATCGCGCCGTTCCAGCACCGCCTTGGTGGCGGACAGGCGCATCTGCTCCACATGCTCGTTGATGGAGGCGTCCTTCTCGATGAAGGTGTCCGAGGCCGGCACATAGGCCTCGGGCTGGTAATAGTCGTAATAGGAAACGAAATACTCCACGGCGTTGTGGGGGAAGAACTCGCGGAACTCGCCGTAGAGCTGGGCCGCCAGGGTCTTGTTGGGGGCCAGCACGATGGCCGGGCGCTGCAGGCGCTGGATGACGTTGGCAATGGTGAAGGTCTTGCCCGAGCCCGTGACCCCCAGCAGGGTCATGCCCGCTTCGCCGTTGCCTATGCCTTCAGTCAGACGCTGTATGGCCTCCGGCTGGTCGCCCCCCGGCTCGAAACGGGAAACCAGCTGAAATTCTCGGAAATCTTTGCTCATGGGGATTCTGGTGGCGGCTGTGTTGGGATATGATACCAACTATAAGATCCACGGAGCGCAGAAGCACAGATGAAATCAAAACTCTCCACGCGTGTACAGGCTGTCAAGCCCTCCCCCACCCTGGCCATCACCGCCCGGGCCGCCGCCCTGCGTGCGGCTGGCGAGGACGTCATCGGGCTGGGCGCCGGCGAGCCGGATTTCGACACCCCGGATCACATCAAGGCAGCCGCCAAGAAGGCCATAGACGAGGGCAAGACCCGCTACACCGCCGTGGACGGCACCGCCAGCCTGAAGCAGGCGGTCATCGACAAGTTCAAGCGTGACAACGGCTTCGATTACCAGCCGGAACAGATCCTGGTATCCAGCGGCGGCAAGCAGAGCTTCTTCAACCTGTGCCAGGCATTGCTGGACCCGGGCGACGAGGTCATCATCCCCGCCCCCTACTGGGTGTCCTATCCCGACATGGTGGTGCTGGCCGGCGGCGCCCCGGTGCTGGTGCATGCCGACGCTTCCCAGCAGTTCAAGATCACGCCCGCCCAGCTGGAAGGTGCCATCACCGACAAAACCCGGCTGTTCGTCATCAACAGCCCGTCCAACCCTACGGGCATGGCTTACAGCGAAGAAGAACTGGCTGCCCTGGGTGACGTGCTGCGCGAGCATCCCCGCATCACCATTGCCACGGACGATATGTACGAACACATCCTGTGGCCAGGCAAGGACTTCGTGAACATTCTCAACGCCTGCCCGGACTTGTACGAGCGCACCCTGGTGCTCAATGGCGTGTCCAAGGCCTATGCCATGACCGGCTGGCGCATCGGCTATGCGGGAGGGCCGGCGGATATCATCAAGGCCATGAAGAAAATCCAGTCCCAGAGCACCTCCAACCCCTGCTCCATTTCCCAGTACGCGGCGGAAGCTGCCCTCAATGGTCCCCAGGACTGCATTGCGCAAATGCTGACGGCTTTCAAGGAACGCCATGACTATGTGGTGGACCGCCTGAACGCCATCGAAGGCATGGATGCCCTGCCCACGGACGGCACCTTTTATGTATTCCCCCGGGTGGAAGACTTCATCGAGCGCCTGGACGGCATCGGCGACGACCTGGAGCTGGCGGAATATCTCATTGAAAAGGCTGGCGTGGCCCTGGTGCCCGGCACCGCCTTCGGCTCTCCCGGGCATATCCGTCTCTCCATCGCCACCAGCATGGAGAACCTGGAAAAAGCCCTGGACCGCATTGCCGCCATCTGAATGAACCTGTCCCCTTCCTCCGGGAAGGGGCGCAGTCCACCTCTTTTTCGCGAGAATCCCATGGAACTGAATTCCCTCACCGCTGTATCTCCCATCGACGGCCGTTACGGCAGCAAGACCAAAGCCCTGCGCGGCATTTTCAGCGAATACGGCCTCATCTACCACCGGGTGCTGGTGGAAGTGCGCTGGCTGCAATCCCTGGCCGCCCACGAGCAAATCAGCGAGGTGCCGCCCCTGAGCGAGCACGCCAACGACATCCTGGAAAAAATCATCAGCGATTTTTCCCTGGAAGATGCGCAACGGGTGAAGAATATCGAGCGCACCACCAATCATGACGTCAAGGCCGTGGAATACTTTCTCAAGGAAAAGATCGCCGGCAACGACGAGCTGGAAGCCATCAGCGAGTTCATCCATTTCGCCTGCACCTCCGAGGACATCAACAACCTGTCCCACGCCCTGATGCTGCGCGAGGGCCGGGACAATGTGCTGCTGCCCCAGATGGACGCGGTGATTCACGCCATCCGCGAACTGGCCCATGAACTGGCGGATGTGCCCATGCTGTGCCGCACCCACGGCCAGCCCGCCTCTCCTTCCACCATGGGCAAGGAAATGGCCAACGTGGTGCACCGCCTGCGCGGCCAGCGCGAGGCCGTGGTGGCCGTGGGCCTGATGGGCAAGATCAACGGTGCCGTGGGCAACTACAATGCCCACTTGAGCGCCTATGCCGACATCGACTGGGCGGCCCATGCCCGCCGCTTCGTGGAAGGACTGGGTCTGACCTGGAACCCCTACACCATCCAGATCGAACCCCACGACTACATGGCCGAGCTGTTCGACGCCATCAGCCGCTTCAACAACATCCTCATCGACTACAGCCGGGATGTCTGGGGCTATATCTCCCTGGGCTACTTCAAGCAGAAGACCGTCGCCGGAGAAGTGGGCTCATCCACCATGCCGCACAAGGTCAATCCCATCGACTTCGAAAACGCCGAGGGCAACCTGGGCCTGGCCAACGCCCTGTTCGGCCATCTGTCCATAAAGCTGCCCGTATCCCGCTGGCAGCGCGACCTCACCGATTCCACCGTACTGCGCAACATGGGCGTGGGCTTTGCCTACAGCCTCATCGCCCTGAACTCCCTGCAGCGCGGCATCGGCAAGCTCGAAGCCAATGCGGAAAGAATGCTGGAAGACCTGGACGCCAACTGGGAAGTCCTGGCCGAGCCCATACAGACCGTGATGCGCCGCTACGGCGTAGAAGAGCCTTACGAAAAGCTCAAGGCCCTGACCCGGGGTCAGCGCATCGACCAGGCGGGCATGCAGGCCTTCATCGACACTCTGGACATTCCAGATGAGGCCAAGGCAGAACTCAAGGCCCTGAGTCCCGCCACCTATATCGGCAACGCGGTAGAACAGGCCCGGGCCATTTGAGCCATTCCCATCCGTCCGTCGTAACGGGGCATCAGGGGGCGGAGTCAAACAGGCACAACGGCGGTCAAGTTCAACAGCGTGGAATCGTCTGATATCGTTCCCTGCAACTGCTTGGGTGGAATTTGACTCCGACCCCGGCGTTATTAAAGAACGTCTGTGCGCAGCCGGGCGCAGAGTTTTGCCAAAGAGGTCACATCGCTGATGCCGGCCTGGCGATAGGCTTGGACATCAGGGGTCGGAGTCAAACAGGCACAATGGCGGTCAAGTTCAACAGCGTGGAATCGTCTGATACCGTTCCCTGCAACTGCCTGGGTGGAGTTTGACTCCGCCCCCGGCGTTACTAAATCCGATACACATCAGGCAACAGCATGACCTTGTCTCATCATTTCCGGGCGCTGCTTGGCGCCAGCATCCTGCAGGCGGCACTGCTTCCCCAGGCTGACGCCGTGGTCATATTCTCGGATGGCTTTGAAAATCCGGCACCGACAGTGCCAGTCATCGGCGGCTGCCCCATCCTGCCCGCGGACAATATGTGGAACACCCCCGTGGATACGGCTCCCCTGCACCCGGACTCCGCAACCTACATTTCCCATATTGGCGCCGACACCTCCCTGCACCCGGATTTCGGCACCAGCTGGGCGGGGCAGGATATTGGCATCCCCTTCAATATCGTTCCCCTGGGCCAGGCCAGAGTGCCCATCAGCTTCGAATGGTGGGACGAGAGCGACCTGGAGGCCGACCGCTGCGATACCGGCGGCGCCCAGGATACGGGCTGCTATCCCATCCCGGACAACCCTGCCATAGAGGGCGCCCCCCTGGATGAAGGCGACAGGCATGTGCTGGTTCTGGAGCAGGGAAGCTGCAAGCTCTACGAAACCTGCGCTACCACCCGGGCTTCCGGCCAGTGGGAAGCCAGCTCCGGCGCCATCTGGGACCTGAATCAGAACCAGCAGCGCCCGCCAGGCTGGACATCAGCAGACGCCTCCGGGCTGGCCATACTGCCGGGGCTGATCCGCTACGACGAAGTCATGGTGGAAGGCGAGATCCGTCATGCCATCCGCTTCACCCTGAGCAGCATCCGTTCCGCTTACATTCCGCCGGCCAGCCACTCGGACGGAAGGGGCGGATGCAGCACCAGCGTACCAGCCATGGGACAGCGTTTCCGTCTGCGCGCGGATTTCGACATCTCCGGTTTCAGCGCGCCCATACAGGTCATCCTGCGCGCCATGAAGAAATGGGGCATCGTGCTTGCGGACACGGGCAGCAATATGTACATCAGCGGAGAACACCACGACGACTGGGACGACGAGATGCTGGCGGAACTGCGCCAGGTCACCGCAGGTGATTTCGAGGCGGTCTATACCGGTGATCCGGTGGGGTACGGCGCCTGCCAGTAGCTGCGAAGCACACCCCCTCCCCAACCCTCCCCCGCATGCGGGGGAGGGGGTAATAGGCTGTACTTCCCCGCACACCGTGAGGGAGCGTCATGGGCCGTATTTCCACGCCATAGCTGGATGCAACAAAACGCTTTTTCAGCGCTTCCTGCCCAGGCCGGTTGCGGCGCGCATGACATGGTAGATAACATTCTGTTCCTGTACCCCGTGGAACAGCCAGGCTCCCGGACCGCCTGCATAGATGGCCACGTCCTCCCCGCTGTGAGTCTCGGCCTCCAGGGGCACCAGGGCCTGCTGGTGGAAACCCTGATCGG